>NZ_DALZXY010000030.1:0-34950 GCF_031988865.1 Arthrobacter sp. | reverse complement strand
CCGCCGCAAGCAGGACAGAACGCACCGGCAGCGCCAGCCCGGCACGGGCCTCCCCCGTCAGGGCTGCACCGGCAAGTGCGGCCAGCACCAGCCCGGCGGCCATCGCGTTCAGCGGCGCCTCCGGCAGGAGGCCGGCTTCCCGGAACCGCACCAGGTCGGTGAGCACCAGCGGCAGGACACCGAGGGCGTACACCGCCGGGTACAGAATGACGGCCCGGCGGTGTCGAAGGAATCCGACGGCGCTGACAGCCAGCAGCAACAGCAGCTGGAGGGTCACGGCATCGCGCTGGAGCCAGTTCCCCAGGATCGCCGCGTACCCGGCCGGCGCCAGCGCGAGCGCGCCGATGGTGGTCCACAGTGCTGCTGGTCCCAGGCCAATCATTGACAGGCGCGGTTCCAGGAACGTCCGGAGGATCTGCACGGCGGCCAGCGCTGCGCAACCAACGGCGAAGAGGCCATGGGGGCTCGCTCCGGCGTCCCGGGCCGCCAGCACAGCGAGGAGTGAGACCAGAAGCTGTGCGGCCAACAGGTATTGTCCGCGGTTGGGCTGGTTGCGGCGGGTTACAAGGTAGGACGCATAGGCAAGGGCGCTAAGGACCAGCAGTTCAAAGCCCCGCAGTCCCAGCGCTCCGGCACCCGTGACTGCGGCACCGGTGAACCCGGCCACGGCCAGGGCCTCCCATCTGCCCGGGCGCAGCAGCAGCGACGTGGCGATGTTGGCCGCCAGGGCTGTCCCGAGCAGGGCAAGGGCCCAGGCCGTGTCCGGGAAGTCAATGAACCGGAGCACGGGCACGGCGAGCAGTGCACCCGCAGCCGTGGAGATCAGCAGAACGGGGGTATGCGGCAGCGGCCTGCCCCTGGCAGCCCTGACCGCGGCATCGAGCTGGCAGAAGACAAAAACGGCAGCCGTGCAGAGCACCATGGCGAGCATCGTGCCTGCCGCTGCCCGGCCTTCGGCCTGGACATAGGCCAGCGGCAGGAGCGCCAGGACCGCCAGGCCACCCCAGCGCGTGTGCTCGGCGAGGCCGAGAGGCTGCAGGCGTTTGTGGAAGACCGTGCGCAGAACCTGGGCGGCGGCAAAACCAGCGCTTAGGGCGGTGAAGAATACGTCGAGGGAACCCGACGAAGCCACATCAGCCGCAATCAGGGCCGCCAGGACGGCGCCAAGTACCTGTGCGGCAGCAAGATAGACTCCGCGGAAGGCACCTGCCCGGTCACGGACCAGCACCACGCAGTAGCCAAGCGCGGCGGCAAAGAGCAGTTCGTAGCCCCGCAGCCCCAGCACGCCTGCACCCAATACTGCGGCAGCCAGGAACCCACCCGGGGCCAGCAGCGCAAGCCTGCCGGCGCGGTGCAGCAGCGCGGTGAACAGGTTCGCGGCAAAAGCCACCCAAAGAGCCAGCAGGACAAGGGTTCCGGCCGGTGCTTCCGCGGCCCGGACACCGGCAGCGAGCAGGAGCACCAGCGCTGCTGCCGCGGCTGTTGCAGATGCACCGGCAACTGGCTTCTTCCTAAGCTGCAGGGTCGAGGCAACCTGTGTATAGACGGCGCTGGCCGCCCCGATCAGCAGCAGGACGCAGGCTGTGCCTGCCCGCGCATCGGAGGCCAGCAGCAGATAGTAGGCCGGTGCCACGGCGGCCAGGGCCAGCAGCGTCCCCCAAGTGAGAACGATGCCCAGTCCAAATGGATCCAGGCGGTGGCCCAGCAGGTTCCTGGCCAGATGCTGCAGGGCGAGGGAAACGGCAACCACCACAAAAACGCCGTGGGACGTGAGGTTCAGGTCCGCCGCTGTCAGCGCGGCAAGAAGGCTTACCAGCATCTGCCCCGCGCCCAGGTAATACCCGCGGAGCTGGCGGGGAGCGAGTTTCAGCGCCTGAAGCGCGCAGTAAGCAAGGGCGGCGGCAGTCAGTAACTCATATCCGCGGACGCCGAGGATGCCGGCGCCGAGCAGGGCCGCAGCAGCGAAGCCCGCTGCAGCAAACGCGCCTGTGCCGAAAGCTGCATGGGTGATGGCTGCGGACGGGATGGCTGCGGACGGGGCTTTCACCTGCCGGCGCGGCAGCACCGAGGACAGGAAGTTAAGCGCCACTATCGTCCACAGCGCGGACAGTGTCAGCACGGTTCCCGGAGCTTCTTCGATCCGCAGCGTAACAGCGAGCAGCATGGCCCCGGCTGCGGACAACGCCAGGACGGCACCGGGGAACTTCTCCGGCCGGCCGAGGGCGCCGAGCAGTACGGAGGTCAGCTGGTTTGCTGCCGTGGCAGTGAAGGCGGCTGCCAGTGTCCAGGTCCAGGCTGCCTCCGGTGCACGGGTTTCGAGCAGAACGAATACAGCCAGCGGGATGAACAGGAGCACCGCTGTCCGTGCCCCAAGGAAAAAGGCCATCCGCGCATCCCCGCCGGCCCGGGCGGCCCGCAGGAGAAGGTAGCCGGTGAGCAGTCCCAGAAGCAGCAGCACCGGCCAGAGCGGCGCCTGGCTGGTCAACAGACAGGAAAGAACGGGCAGCAGAAGCGCCGCAGCCGCCAGGGATTCGGCCGCGCCCCTGAGCTTCCGCGCGGCCGCAAAAAGGGTCAGCTGCACCAGTACTGCGGATACCACAAAGGCCGCCAGGTTGCCGCTGCCTGCCTGCAGACTCAGGGCAAACGACACGGCCGCTGCCAGACCGGCGAGGAATTGCAGGCCGAGGACAGTAAGCACGTCGGCGAGGTAGATCTGCCCGGCCGTCCTGGCCAGCCGCCCTTCCGGGCTGGCTGCTGGCTCCGGCCCTGCCGGAGCGGCCGCAGGGTGCTTATCCCGTAGGGCCAGGCGTTCCGCCGCCGCCAGATACCGCCTGCCGCCGGCGAAGAGCCCGGCGGCCTGGGCACCAAGCAGGATCACCGCCGTCAGCAGCGTAGCCGGCAGGCTGTGGAAGGCTGCATCGGCAAGGGCGGTCAGGCCGACGGCTGCTCCGGCGCGCACACCGTAGCCATGCAGCAGCGCCAGGCGCGCAGGCCCCTGCCACAGCAGGACGGCGTAGTAGGCGGCGAATGCCAGGAAAAGGACCGCCAGTGACCGGGAACCAAGTTCCGC
This sequence comes from Arthrobacter sp., assembly GCF_031988865.1. NCBI lineage: Bacteria > Bacillati > Actinomycetota > Actinomycetes > Micrococcales > Micrococcaceae > Arthrobacter > Arthrobacter sp. Next base: position 31,880 of record NZ_DALZXY010000030.1, on the reverse strand, counting down.
GGAGGTAAGCACGGCTGCGGCCGCGGTGGCCGGAACCAGGTACCGGTGTGAATTCACGAAGGCGTCAAGATAGACATTCTTCAACCACCCCGGACGTCGGATGGCAGCGAGGCTGAGCAGGGTCGCCAGCAGCACGGTGAAGACGAAATACCAGACGATGCCGGAGCGTACAGAGGCCCCCGACGCCAGTGCAGTGGAAAGCAGGAAGGTCAGTGCCAGATAGGAGACCACCCGGCTTTCCAGCCGTGCGGCGGCATAGGCAAACGCCGCGGTTCCCACCAGCGAAGTCACCAGCCAGGCAAGGGCCGCATCAGGCAGCAGGAAGTTATATAGCGCCAGGCCCACCACGGGTATCAGCGCCAGCCCGGTGCCGGTGAAGGCCACGGCGGCGGGACGCAGGTCCTTCCGGCGTGAGTGGATCACCAGGCCGGCGGCATAGAACAGCGCAGTCAATGCAGCAACTCCCAGGAACCGCGCCTGTTCGGGGATGGAAATCCCGATGAACAGGGCCGCTGCCGCCACCAGCAGCAGGCTCCCGGAGTACAGCGTGATGTTGATGTTGCGCAGGTCCCTGCGGCGCTTTTCCTCGGCCAGTTCGGCCGCGGTCTTGGTCCGGGGCGGCAGCGGTTCCATGGGGCGCGCCGAAGCCGGGGCCCGGGTGGGGTTCCCCGGGCCGGGAGCACCGGTTCCGGCCGGAGCCGGTGCTTGCGCGTGCAGGTTCCGGTCTGCCGGTGAGCTGAAGGGCTGCGGCCTGCGTGCCGGCGGCGCTGAGGGCCCACCCAGACCGGACGGGAACGGCACCGGCATCGCCGGGGAATCGGGGCGTTCAGGCCGGGCTGCAGGCCCTGGAGAGGCAGCGGTGTCCGGCCCCGCAGCCTGGGCAGCGGGGCGTTCCAGCGGAGTGGCTGGCTCCCCCGATGGCACCGGCGGAGCGGGCCGCGTTGCTGGAGCTGGATGAGGTGGTGACGTTGGCTGAAGATCTGTGCGGGATGTGGCAGGTTACTGCCGTACCCGTAGGCCGCGCCGGGCTGCCCGGAATTCCCGGTACCCGCCGATCTGCGGGTGGTGAACCGCCCCACCGCAAATCCCGCTGCCGCTACGGCAATAAAAAAGATGAACTCCCCCATGACCAGCTGCATTCCCTTCATCGCCGAGCCTGATGATCATCCTACGGGCGCGCAGCCGCCCAGCGGGGCAGCCGGCGAAGCCTGTGGAAACAAGGCCCCGGGACAAATGCCGCAGCCGCACCCTTACTGTGCGCGCAGCCTGTTCCGGGGGTGTTGCCGAACTGGTAGCCTCGCTTGCGGGGTGGCCACCTGGACGCGGACAGCAGCCGGTGGAAGGGCTTTGATGCCATGTATCTTTCGGTCCTGGGAACACAACAGCGCATCTGTGGGGAAGCACAGGTGCCCAACTCCAAATACCATGCGCACAGGGCGCTGATCCTGGCCTCGCTGGCGCCCGGGACCAGCCGCATCTCCGGGCTGACCGATGCCCGCCACGTGTATTACACCGTGGCCATGCTCCGCAGGCTCGGCACCCGGATCGAGATCGACGGCGGCACGTATGTGGTCCATGGCGGCCCTTACGCACCCGTAAGCGAGAGCATCTCGGCGGGAAGTTCCGGCACCACCCTGTACTTCATGGCCGGGCTGGCGTCCCTGGGGTCCCGGGACGTCACGGTTACGGGACAGAAGTATTTCCAGCGCCGGCCCATCGGCCCGCTGCTGGCCGCCCTGCGGCAGATGGGAGTCGGCGTCGATTCCCCGACGGACTGCCCGCCCATCCGGGTCAGCGCCCATGCTCCCACGGGCGGAGAAGTGCATATAGCCGGAACCCTGTCGCAGTGGATATCCGGTCTCCTGCTGCTGGCACCGTTCGCTTCCCGGCCGACTGCCATAGTCGTGGACGGAACCCTGAATGAACGCACTTACCTTGAGCTGACGGTCCAGATGATGCGCCGTTTCGGTCTGCACGTCGACGTCAGCGAGGACTGGCACCGGTTCGAGATTCCGCCCGGACAGCAGGCAGTGCCCACGGATCTCAGGATGCCCCCGGACATCGGCTCCGCGGCGTTTGGGCTGGCCGCCGCGGCCTTGCATCCTTCAGACCTGCTGCTTCGCGGCCTGCGTTCGATCACGGCGGAAGGCGCGGACCACCCGGAGGCGGATTTCCTGGATATCGCAGCCCAAATGGGGCTGCCCATGTCCTACGACGCCGAGCTGGATGCCGTACGCGTCCGGCACGACGGCCTGCGGCTGGGGCCCGCAGAGATCGACTGCCGCCGGGTTCCTGACATGCTGCCGATCCTCTCGGTGATGGCGGCAAGTGCGGACGGTGAGAGTGTGTTCCGCAATGTGGAACACGTGCGGCTGAAGGAATCGGACCGCGTTGCCGCGATGCTGCAGCTGAACTCCATGGGCGCAGACGTCCAGATCAGCGGGAGCGATCTTCGGGTCCGCGGCGCATCCCACCTGGCGGGCGCGGACCTGTCCTCCTTCAACGACCACAGGGTCCTGATGTCCCTGGCGGTGGCGGCCTCCGCCGCAGAGGGCCGGTCTACGCTGACCTACCCGAATGCCTACCGCATCTCCTATCCGGAGTTCCTGGAGGCGATGAACTCCTTCGGGTTATCCATGAACGTCGAGGAAGGGCGGGTCCTGCGCCGGAAGGCCACCCGCGCAGGCCATGGAAGCCGTTCCATCCGGGTTACGGCGAACAGCATCGAGGACACGTCACGGGTGACAGGACCTGAGTGGGTCCGCCGGTGGGCGAAGGAACGTCCGGGCGAGACCGCCGTCGTTGACGGGCGGCCGCAGAGCACCGGACACCTGACCTGGGCCGAACTGGATGCCGGGGCGGACAGGATTGCTGCCATGCTGCTCAGCCTCGGAGTCCGGTCCGGGGACCGGGTAGCCTTCCAGCTGCCGAACTGGAGCGAATTCGTGCTCCTGACCGTCGCCGTCCTGCGCATCGGTGCCGTGGCCGCACCCGTGATGCCGATCTTCCGTGAACGGGAAGTCGCGTTTGCGCTGCACCGCTCGCGCGCCGCCGTCGTGGTTGTTCCCGAAGAGTTCCGCGGCCGGCACTACGCCGCCGAACTGTCCGGCATTCTGGCCGCCGGCACCGGCACGGATCCCGGTTACGACCTAGCGGTCCGCCACGTGATCGTGATCGGCGCCGCCGCTCCCCCGCTGGCGGTCCGCGAGCGCGGCATCACCTGGCACGGCTGGGAGCAGGAGCTGGCCGAGACAGAGGTAGACCGGGACCAGATTGACGCCGCGGCTCCCGGTCCAGACGATCCGGCCCAGCTGCTGTTCACCTCCGGCACCACCGGCGAACCCAAAGGTGTCCTCCACCGGCACAGCACACTCAGCCGGGCAGCGGCGATGGAGGCTCACCAGTTGGAGCTGGGCAGCGGCGAGGCGGTCTTCATCCCCTCTCCCCTGGCACACCAGACCGGGTTCCTCTATGGCATGTGGCTGTCCTTGGTGCTGGGAGTGCCGCAGATCCTGCAGTCGGTATGGGATCCGGACCGTGCCCTGAATATGCTCCGCGGCTGGAAGGGCACGTTCGTCCAGGCCGCCACCCCCTTCCTCAATGACTTGGTGAAGGCGGTCGAGGCCGGGGCCCCCGCACCCCCGAGCCTGCGCATCTTCGTTAATACCGGGGCTGCCGTCCCCCGGCATCTGGCCGAGCGGGCAACCCGGGTCTTGGACACCGCCGTCTGCGGTGCGTTTGGCACCACGGAAACCTGCCTGGGTTCCGTTTCCTCCCCCGGTGACGATCCGGCTTTGGTCTGGGGAACGGACGGACGCCTGCTCACCGGTGTCCGCGCGAGGATCGTCAGCGACGGGGGGCAGCTGCTGCCGCCGGGTACGGAGGGGAACTTCGAGCTGAGCAGCCCCACCCTGTTCGAGGGCTACCTTGACCGTCCGGACCTGACCAAAGAGGCCTTCACCGACGATGGCTGGTACCGGACCGGGGACCTGGCCACCCTGGACGACGCCGGCTACCTGCGCATCACCGGACGGGTACGGGACGTCATCAACCGCGGCGGGGAGAAGATCCCCGTCGCTGAGATCGAGCAGCTGCTCTACCGCCACCCGGGAGTCGACGACGTCGCGCTGGTCGCCATGCCCGATCCCCGGCTGGGCGAGCGGGCCTGTGCCTTTGTGGTCGCCGCCGACGGCGCGGGCCTAACCCTTGCCGACCTCACCGGTTATCTGGACGGCTTCCAGGTCTCGAAGCACTACTGGCCCGAGCGGCTCGAACTGGTCCAGGCCATCCCCCGCAACCCGGTCGGCAAGATACAGAAGTTCCTGCTGCGGGACCGGGCACGTGAACTGGCGGGACACCCACTTCGCGAGGACAGGAGCCAGGCGTGAGCACAACCAGCATCACCGCGGACGGACGAGGCAGCTCCATCCCGGAGGCGGAGTACCAAAGCCTCCTCACCCGCGTCACCGACTGGGTCGAAGGTCCCGGGGAAGCCTGGGCGGAGGAGATCGAAGCCACCGGATCCACCCCGGAGGCGCTCTGGAAGCAGCTGCGCACGGAAGGGTTCCTCTCCCTGGCAGCACCACGGGACCTCGGTGGGGCCGGCGTCAGCTTTGTGCAGTGGATGGGACTCATGGAAGTCTTTTCCCGTTCCCATGCCTCGATCCGGATGATCGTGCATGTCCTGAACGGCACCTGGCGGGCCATGAACCCGTTCGCGGACGAGCAGCAGCGCCGGACGTTTATCCGCCCGGCGGTGGCGGGCGAGCTGGTGGTCGCGTTTACCCTGACGGAACCGGGCAACGGCACCGGCGCGGATATCACCTCAACGGTCCGCAGAGACGGCGACACCTACTACCTCACGGGCCGCAAGCACCTGATCACTTTCGGCGTCCGCTGCGACTACTGGCTCCTGTTCGCACGCCTGAACGGCAGCACGGGCCAGGACGGCACCGTGGCATTGCTGGTCGACCGCAATGTTCCGGGCGCAGTGGTCGAGGATACCTCCCGGACCATGGGGGTGCACGGGACAGACCACGCATCCCTAACCTTCACGGACGCTCCGGTCCCGGTGGCGAATCGGCTGGGCGCGGAGGGAGACGGCCTGCTGGTGGCCCTTGGTGGGTTCCTCACCCCAAGCCGGATTTCCGTGGCCATGAGCTGCGTTGGCCTGGCCCAGCGTGCCCAGCAGCTCGCTGTGGACTATGCCTTGGAACGCACGACCTTCGGCAAACCCCTGGCCTCCCGGCAGGCCATCGCCTTTATGCTGGCGGAAAATGCTGCTGACATTGCCGCCGCGAAGGCGCTGACGCTCACGGCTGCCAGCGCCTGGCAGGACACCGACCCGGCAGCCGCATCGCTATCCTCCATGGCTAAGCTGACCGCCGTCGACATGCTGACCCGTGTTACGGACAAGGCACTTCAGGTGCACGGAGGCATCGGCTACTGGCAGACCCAACCCATCGAACGCGTCTACCGGGACGCACGGGCCCAGCGCTTCGAAGAAGGCACCAACGAGATCCAGAAGGCCGTGATCGCCAGGGATCTCCTGGGCCGTGCCGGCGGATAGCGGGCACCCGTGCCAGTGGATCCCCGCCCCGGTGCCCGCATGTTTCCGCACGCCTTCACACCCGGCATGATCGGCACGATGGCCCTGCCGCACCGGATCCTCATGGGCTCCATGCACCTGAACTTTGAATCCGATCCCCGGGCCCTGGGCGCTTTCTACGCGGAGCGGGCAGCCGGGGGCGCCGCTCTCATCGTCACCGGCGGTGCAGCCATCAACCGGCACGGTTCCGGCGGCAGGACTTATCTGGTTACGGACGAGGGCGCTTTCGAGGACGCTGCCGGAGCGGCGCTGGAGGCCGTGCACGACGCCGGCGGGCGGCTGGCGCTTCAGCTCTTCCACGCCGGGCGGTATGCCTTCGAAGCGACCTACGGGCTGCGGCCTCTCGCCCCCTCCCCCGTCTTCTCGGCTTTCTCCCGGGCCACCCCTGTGCCGATGAACGAGGAGCAGATAGCCCGGACCCTGGAAGATTTCGGCGCGGCGGCCCGGCTGGCCCGGGCCTTGGGCTTCGACGCTGTGGAGATCATGGGTTCGGAAGGCTATCTGGTCAATCAGTTCGCCTCGGCCGCGACAAACCTGCGCGATGACGCCTGGGGCGGGGACGCCCTCCGGCGGCAGGCCTTTCCGTTGGCGGTGCTGGCCGCGGTCCGGGCCGGGACCGGCCTGGATTTTCCGGTGGTCTTTCGGATGTCCGGAGATGACCTGGTGGCCGGGTCCAGTCCCCCGGAGGAATACCGCCGGCTGGCGTCCGCATTGGCGTCCGCCGGGGCAGATGCGCTTAACATCGGGATCGGGTGGCACGAATCCCGGGTCCCCACGGTTCAGGCCCTTGTGCCGCACGGGAGCTGGCTTCCGGTGGCGGCCCGGATCCGGGCAGCCCTGGCCGGGGCTGCCCGGCAGGTGCCAGTGATTGGTTCCAACCGGATCAACTCCCTGGCCCAGGCCGAGACCGCCCTTGCCCTCGGCAACGTGGACTTTGTGTCCATGGCCCGGCCGTTCCTCGCCGATCCGAGGATCGTGGCCAAAAGCGCCGCCGGCCGGCCCGAGCTGGTGAACACCTGCATTGCCTGTAACGAGGCATGCATCGACCGGTCGCTGGGCCCGGAGCCGGTCTCCTGCCTGGTAAATCCACGGGCGGGACGGGAAACGGAGTACCCGATTTCCCTCCCAGTCGCCGGGCAGGGAGCGGGCCATGCTGGGGCACGGCTGCTCCCGGCGCGTCCCACGGTTGCCGTGGCAGGCGCCGGACCCGCAGGGCTCCAGGCCGCGGCGGCGCTGGCTGCTCATGGCGTCCATGTGGTCCTGTTCGACGCCGCCCCAGAGATCGGCGGGCAGTTCCTGCTGGCCGGGAAGGTGCCGGGTAAGGCTGACTTTCTGCAGACCATCAGGTACTTCACGCAGGAACTGCCCCGGCTGGGTGTGGAGATTCGGACCGGAATCCGGGTGGAGGCCGGCGACCTGGCCGGATTCAGCCACGTGGTGGTGGCCACCGGCGTACTGCCGCGGACCCTCGCCCTGCCCGGCCAGTCCCGGCTTCCCGTCCTGGACTACCGGGAGGCCTTCGCGGATCCGGCGGCTCTGCGGGGCCGCATCGCCGTCGTCGGAGCCGGCGGGATCGGCGTGGATCTGGCGCACCTGCTGATCCAGCCAGCCCCTGGCCAGCCGGAGAACCGGTCCGAGGAGACCGGACGCTTTGCCCGGGAACACCTGGGTTCCAAAGACCGCGCGGTGCACGGGAGCAGAATAGACGTTACGCTCCTGCGGCGCGGCGGCCGGATCGGTGAGGGGATCGGCCCGTCAACCCGCTGGGCGGCCCTGCAGGCGCTGCGGGCTGCCGGGGTGCGGATGCTAACAGGGGTTACCTATCAGCAGGTGACAAGCGAGGGGCTGCTGGTGACCGGCGCGGAAGGCGCAGATCAGCTGATCCGGGCCAACGCCGTCGTTGTGGCAGCCGGGCAGGTGGAAAACAGGGAACTGGCCTCCGGGCTTGAGGCAGCGCGGGTTCCGTTCACGGTGATCGGCGGGGCAGCCGATGCTGCAGGACTGAACGCGGTGCGTGCCTTCACCCAGGGCCTGGAATGCGGCACCTCGCTGGCCGCCTCCCTGGGGGCACACGGCGGTGCCGGTGTCCGCCCGGAACGCAAGAAGGCCCCGCTGCCGTAGCAGCGGGGCCTTCTCAATGCTGAACCGAACGGTCCGAGCGTCAGATCATCAAATTACTTGATGATCTTGGTGACGCGGCCGGATCCAACGGTGCGGCCGCCTTCGCGGATAGCGAAGCCGAGGCCCTCTTCCATTGCGATCGGCTGGATCAGTTCAACGGTCATTTCGGTGTTGTCACCGGGCATAACCATTTCCGTACCCTCGGGCAGGGTGATAACACCCGTGACGTCGGTGGTGCGGAAGTAGAACTGCGGGCGGTAGTTCGAGTAGAACGGGTTGTGACGGCCACCCTCGTCCTTGGACAGGATGTAGACGTTAGCCTCGAAGTCGGTGTGCGGGGTGATGGAACCCGGCTTGACGACAACCTGGCCACGCTCTACGTCTTCGCGCTTGATGCCGCGGAGCAGCAGGCCACAGTTCTCGCCGGCCCATGCTTCGTCAAGCTGCTTGTGGAACATCTCGATACCGGTAACCGTGGTCTTCTGGACCGGACGGATGCCGACGATCTCGACCTCGGAGTTGATGGCAAGGGTTCCACGCTCGGCGCGGCCCGTAACAACGGTGCCACGACCGGTGATCGTGAAGACGTCCTCGATCGGCATCAGGAACGGCTTGTCCTTGTCGCGAACGGGGTCCGGCACGTTGTTGTCAACGGCTTCCATCAGCTCTTCGACGGAAGCAACCCACTTGGGGTCGCCTTCCAGTGCCTTCAGGCCGGAAACGCGAACGACGGGAGCGTTGTCGCCGTCGAACTCCTGGGAGCTCAGCAGTTCGCGAACTTCCATTTCCACGAGGTCAAGCAGTTCCTCGTCGTCAACCATGTCGGACTTGTTCAGTGCGACCAGCAGGTAGGGAACACCAACCTGGCGGGCAAGCAGAACGTGCTCGCGGGTCTGAGCCATCGGGCCGTCAGTAGCGGCAACCACGAGGATCGCGCCGTCCATCTGAGCAGCACCGGTGATCATGTTCTTGATGTAGTCAGCGTGGCCCGGGGCGTCAACGTGTGCGTAGTGACGCTTCTCGGTCTGGTACTCAATGTGCGAGATGTTGATGGTGATACCGCGCTGGCGCTCTTCCGGCGCGGAGTCGATAGCAGCGAAGTCGCGCTGCTCGTTCAGGTCAGGGTACTTGTCAGCAAGCACCTTTGAAATGGCAGCGGTCAACGTGGTCTTTCCATGGTCAACGTGACCAATGGTGCCGATGTTGACGTGCGGCTTAGTCCGCTCGAACTTTGCCTTCGCCACGGGTTCCTCCTAGAAAGGTTAGAAGACTCAATCACCAGCCGCGCTTCTCGCAACTGATCCGATACAAGTCTACTGGGGGGCTGTTATTTTGATGAAATTGCCTCGTGCGGCGGTCCCTTGCAGGTGCCGCTCAGTCTGGCCGCGCAACCTGTGTCTTCAGGATTTTAGTCCCTGGACCGGGCTGCGCACGGCCGGTGTTCCGAAGTGATCCGGAACACCGGCCAGGGTCTTACTCGCCGCGCGTCTTCTGGATGATCTCGTCGGCTACTGCCTTCGGGACCTCTGCGTAGCTGTTGAACTGCATCGAGTAAACGGCGCGGCCCTGGGTCTTGGACCGCAGGTCACCGATGTACCCGAACATGCCGGACAGCGGAACGAGGGCACGAATGACCTTCACGCCGCTGGCGTCTTCCATCGACTGCATCTGCCCGCGGCGCGAGTTGATGTCACCGATGACTTCACCCATGTATTCCTCAGGGGTGCGGACTTCGACATCCATGATCGGTTCAAGCAGAACCGGGCTTGCCTGCCGTGCAGCTTCCTTGAAAGCCTGGCGGCCGGCGATCTTGAACGCCATTTCCGAAGAGTCGACGTCGTGGTAAGCGCCGTCGATCAGCGTTGCCTTGATGCCCACCACCGGGTAGCCGGCAAGGATGCCGTCGGTGAGTGCGCTCTGGATACCCTGGTCAACGCTGGGGATGTATTCGCGCGGAACACGGCCACCGGTGACCTTGTTCTCGAACTCGTACATAGCGCCTTCAGAGGTATCCAGCGGGGCGATCGCGATCTGGATCTTCGCGAACTGGCCCGAACCACCGGTCTGCTTCTTGTGCGTGTAGTCGTAGCGTTCCACCGTGCGGCGGATGGTCTCGCGGTAAGCAACCTGGGGCTTGCCCACGTTGGCTTCGACGCGGAACTCGCGGCGCATACGGTCCACCAGGATGTCCAGGTGGAGCTCGCCCATGCCGGCGATGATGGTCTGGCCGGTGTCTTCGTCGAGGGAGACCTGGAAGGTCGGATCCTCTTCGGAGAGCTTCTGGATAGCCGTGGAGAGCTTCTCCTGGTCACCCTTGGTCTTCGGCTCGATGGCCACGGAAATCACGGGCTCCGGGAAGCTCATGGATTCCAGCACGATCGGGTTCTGAAGGTCGCACAGGGTATCCCCGGTGGTCGTGTCCTTCAGGCCGATGGCGGCGTAGATGTGGCCAGTCGTGATCTCGTCGACCGGGTTTTCCTTGTTGGCGTGCATCTGGAAGAGCTTTCCGATGCGCTCCTTCTTCTGCTTGGTCGCGTTCATGACCTGGGCGCCGGAAGCAGCGTGACCGGAGTACACGCGGATGTAGGTCAGACGGCCGAAGAACGGGTGCGTCACAACCTTGAAGGCCAGAGCCGAGAACGGAGCGTTGGCATCAGCGGCGCGTTCGAGGGTGACCTCTTCGTCGCGGATGTCGTGGCCCGTGATGTTCGGGACGTCGAGCGGGCTCGGCAGGTAGGCGACGACGGCGTCAAGCATCGGCTGAACGCCGCGGTTCTTGAACGCGGAGCCGCACAGCACCGGGTAGACCTCAGAGTTGACGGTCAGCTTACGAATGCCGGCCTTCAGCTCTTCAACGGTGATTTCTTCACCTTCGAGGTACTTCTCCATCAGCTCTTCGCTGGCTTCGGCCACGGTCTCCACGAGCTGTGCGCGGTACTCTTCGGCCTTTTCCTGCATGTCTGCGGGGATCGGCTCAACTTCGTACTTGGCACCCATGGTGACGTCACCCTTGGCATCGCCGCGCCAGGTCAGGGCACGCATTTCGAGGAGGTCAACGACGCCCTCGAATTCGCTTTCAGCACCGATGGGCAGCTGGAGAACCAGCGGCTTGGCGCCGAGGCGGTTGATGATGGTGTCGACGGTGAAGTAGAAGTCAGCGCCGAGCTTGTCCATCTTGTTGACGAAGCAGATACGCGGAACGTTGTACTTGTCAGCCTGGCGCCAAACAGTCTCAGACTGCGGCTCCACGCCTTCCTTGCCGTCGAATACGGCTACGGCGCCGTCGAGCACGCGCAGGGACCGCTCAACCTCGACAGTGAAGTCAACGTGACCCGGCGTGTCGATGATGTTGATCTGGTTGTTGTCCCAGTAGCACGTGGTAGCTGCGGAGGTAATGGTGATACCCCGCTCCTGCTCCTGTGCCATCCAGTCCATCGTCGAGGCGCCGTCGTGGGTCTCGCCGATCTTGTGGTTGACACCGGTGTAGAACAGGATGCGCTCGGTGGTAGTGGTCTTGCCGGCATCAATGTGCGCCATGATGCCGATGTTGCGGACCTTGTTGAGGTCGGTAAGCACGTCGAGTGCCACGGTTTCTCCCTAGTTTTGGTTCTGGCCCCGCCGGTCATCCATTCGGCCTTCGGCCCCGAGGCCCGCCGAAGCGGGCCGCAGGGCCTGGGCTGAAGAGAATCTGGGAAAGGCTTGTTACCAGCGGTAGTGGGCGAAGGCCTTGTTGGACTCGGCCATCTTGTGGGTGTCTTCGCGACGCTTGACAGCAGCACCAAGACCGTTGGAGGCATCCAGGATTTCGTTGCGGAGACGCTCAGTCATCGTCTTCTCGCGGCGGGCCTTGGAGTAGCCAACCAGCCAGCGCAGTGCCAGGGCAGTTGCGCGGCCGGGCTTGACCTCAACGGGAACCTGGTAGGTGGCGCCGCCAACGCGGCGGGACTTGACCTCAAGGCTCGGCTTGATGTTGTCCATGGCCTTCTTCAGGGCTGCAACCGGATCCTGTCCGGTCTTCTCCTGTGCTCCGGCGAGGGCACCGTAGACGATGCGCTCGGCGGTGGACTTCTTGCCGTCCACGAGGACCTTGTTGATCAGCTGCGTGACCAGCGGGGAGCCGTAAACGGGATCGACTGCGAGCGGCCGCTTGGGGGCCGGACCCTTGCGGGGCATATTACTTCTTCTCCATCTTCGCGCCGTAGCGGCTGCGAGCCTGCTTGCGGTTCTTGACACCCTGGGTGTCAAGTGCGCCGCGAACGATCTTGTAACGGACACCGGGCAGGTCCTTCACACGACCACCGCGAACCAGCACGATGGAGTGTTCCTGCAGGTTGTGACCCACACCGGGGATGTAGGCGGTAACTTCCACGCCACCGTTGAGGCGGACGCGGGCTACCTTGCGCAGAGCCGAGTTCGGCTTCTTCGGGGTGGTGGTGTAAACACGGGTGCAAACACCACGACGCATCGGGCTGCCCTTAAGGGCGGGAGCCTTGGTCTTGGAGACCTTGGGTGAGCGGCCCTTCCGGACCAGCTGCTGAATCGTAGGCACTTATCAGTTCTCCGTTTATCTCGAGATAGATTCTCTGGTTGCAACGCCGGGCTGCGGGCTGACTACAGCCTCAGGCGACGCTTTTCAAAGTTTTTGCCGCAGTGCCCCCGAGACGTTCCGTTGAACCGAAAGCGACCGTAGGCGTGCAAAAGTGTGGCATTCGTTGCACAAGAACCCTGCAACCCGGAAACAGGCCCCCACCCGCACTTCGGAGTTGAATCCGGAGAACATGCGAGCGGCCTTCATCCACTGCCACACAAACAATTGTTATAAGTTTAGCAGACTTCACACGCGGTCTTGGACCGCGGTCCGCCAGGCTGCCGATGGGGAGAGCGGAGACTCAGCTCCTCGCCGCCAGTGCCTGCGTAATTTTTCGTGAAGCCTCCTGCAAATGCGGCAGCACGGAGGCCGTCGCTTCCTCCAGTGTAGGGCCATCCAGGCCGAGCGTTGCCTGCATCGAGGTATTCAGGGCCGCAATCACGGCTCCCGTGGGGCTGAAGATCGGCACGGCCACGGAGCGCAGCCCCTGTTCCAGTTCCTGGTCCACCACGGCCCATCCCTGCTCCCGGACCCGCTGCACCTCTGCCCGGAGGTCCGCCTCCGAGGTCAGGGTCCGCTCGGTGAGGGGCAGCAGATCCACCTCTGCAAGGTAGGCCGCCAGCCGGTCCTCCGGGAGCCCGGCGAGCAGGACCCGGCCCATGGACGTGGCGTAGGCAGGGAACCTGGTCCCGACCGTGATCCCGACCGTCATCAGGCGCCGCGTATGGATCCGGGCCACATAGACGATCTCATTCCCGTCCAGGATGGAGGCCGACGTCGATTCGTGGATCTCCCGGGACAGATCCTCGAGCAGGGGCTGGGCCAGCTGCGGGAGTGTCTGCCCGGCGAGGTAGGAATAGCCGAGCTGGAGGACCAGTGCAGTCAGTTCGAAGCTCCGGCCGTCTGTCCGGACGTAGCCGAGTTCGACGAGGGTGAGCAGGAACCGCCGGGCCGTGGCCCGGGTCAGCCCGGTGCGCCGGGAGACATCGCTGAGCGTCATCTGCACGTGTTCGGCGTCGAAAGCCCGGATCACCGACAGTCCACGGGCCAGTGACTGTACGTACTGGTCACTGGCCGCGATCGTTTCGCTCATTCATCCCCCATTGCAGGTTTTAGGTTGCGTCGGCGGACGGCGCGATCAACGGCACGTCCACCTTGGCGGCAAGTTCCTCGAAGCTGATCCCGTAGGTTTCGCGAACGTGGACGCCGTCCTCCTTCAGGAGGAATACCGCTTCATTAGTGTAGACGCGGGTGACGCATCCAACTCCAGTCAGCGGGTAGGAGCATTCGGCGACCAGTTTGCTGACGCCTTCCCGGGTGAAGAGGGACATCATGACATAGACATCCTTGGCACCGGTGGCCAGGTCCATGGCGCCGCCCACTGCGGGGATGGCGTCCGGGGCTCCGGTGTGCCAGTTAGCCAGGTCGCCGGAGGCCGAGACCTGGAACGCACCCAGCACACAGACGTCCAGATGCCCGCCGCGCATGATCGCGAAGGAGTCTGCGTGGTGGAAGTAGGAGGCGCCGGGAAGTTCCGTGACCGGGATCTTGCCGGCGTTGATCAGATCGCCGTCAATTTCCTCACCCTGGGCTTCCGGGCCCATGCCCAGCATGCCGTTTTCGGTATGCAGGGTGACGTGCTGCTCGGGTTTGAGGAAGTTGGAGACGAGAGTTGGCTGCCCGATCCCCAGGTTTACGAAGGAACCGGGAGCGATGTCCCGGGCTACCAATTCCGCCAGCTGGTTGCGGTCAAGCTTGTCGCTCACGATGGTATTTGCTGCTTTCTCGCTCATGCTGCTGCCGGTGCTTTCTCACGGGATACCTGGACCAGGGTATTCACGTAGATCCCCGGGGTCACGATGATCTCCGGGTCAAGATCCCCTGTCTCAACGATTTCCCTGACCTGGACAATGGCGTTCTTCGCCGCCGCTGCCATGATGGGGCCGAAGTTCCTGGCGGTCTTGCGGTAGATCAGGTTGCCGGTTGTGTCTGCTTTCAGGGCCTTCACCAGCGCGAAGTCGGCGTGGATCGGGGTCTCGAAGACGTAGCCGCGGCCGTCGATCATCCGGGTTTCCTTGCCCTCTGCCAGCGGAGTGCCGTAGGCGGTCGGCGTAAAGAAGCCGCCGATTCCGGCACCCGCGGCACGGATGCGTTCGGCGAGGTTGCCCTGCGGCACCAGTTCAAGCTCGATCTCCCCGGCACGGAACTTCGCGTCGAAGATGTGCGAGTCGGACTGCCGCGGGAAGGAGCAGATGATCTTCCGGACCCGGCCGGCACCGATGAGTGCAGCCAGCCCTTCTTCGCCGTTGCCGGCGTTGTTGTTGACGACCGTCAGGTCCTTGGCACCCTGGCGCAGCAGCGCCTCGATTAGCTCGACGGGCTGCCCGGCTTTGCCGAAGCCGCCGATCATCACGGTCGCTCCGTCGTAGATCGGCGCGACCGCTTCGTCGACATCCTGCAGAATTTTCAGCACGGTTCTCCTGGAAAGTTAGGCTTTGGTGTTTTCAAGTACGACGGCGAGGCCCTGGCCGACGCCGATGCAGATGGCGGCGACGCCCCAGCGCCCTCCGGTGGCCTCCATCCGGCGGGCAAGCGTGCCGAGGATCCGGGTACCGGAGGCACCGAGCGGATGGCCGATTGAGACGGCGCCGCCCCAGGCATTGACGATTTCGGGGTCAATGTCCCACGCGTCTATGCAGGCCAGTGACTGGGCGGCGAAGGCTTCGTTGAGTTCGATGGCGGAAACGTCGCTCCAGGAGATCCCGGCGCGCTTCAGCGCAGTGCTGGCTGCTTCGACCGGTGCGTAGCCGAAATACTGCGGTTCGTTGGCGGCCGCTCCCCTGCCGGCGATGCGGGCCAGGGGTTCCAGGCCGAGTATCTGCCCTGCCGCTTCGCTGCCCAGCCAGGCGGCGGAGGCGCCGTCGTTCAGCGGCGAGGCGTTGCCGGCGGTGACGGTGCCACCCGAGGGCCCTTCGGAGAGCGGGCGGAACACAGTCTTCAGCGTGCCCAGCTTCTCCACGGTGGAACCTTCACGGATGCTCTCATCCCGGGCAAGGTCGACGCCGTCCACAGTGACCGTCAGGTTGTCGTAGCGTCCTTCGTCCCAGGCCTTGGCGGCGAGCTCGTGCGAACGCGCTGCGAAGGCATCCTGCCGTTCCCGTGTGATGCCGTATTTCTCGCGCAGCTGCTCGGTGGCCTCACCGAGGGAAACGGTCCATTCCCGGGGCATGTTCTGGTTGACCAGGCGCCAGCCCAGCGTGGTGGAGGCCAGGGTCTGGTCTCCGGCCGGGTATGGCTTTTCATTCTTCGGCAGGACCCAGGGCGCGCGGCTCATGGACTCGGTCCCGCCGACGAGCATCAGGTCTGCGTCGCCCGTGTTGATCTGCCGGGAGGCGATCATGGCGGCGTCCAAGGAGGAACCGCAGAGGCGGTTCACCGTGGTGCCGGGGATCGAGACCGGGAGGCCGGCCAGCAGGGTGGCCATGCGGGCGACGTTGCGGTTTTCCTCGCCCGCGCCGTTGGCGTTTCCGAAGATCACCTCATCGATGCGTTCGGGGTCGAGGCCCGGCGCCCGTGAGACGGCGGCCTGCACCACCTGGGCGGCGAGGTCGTCGGGCCGCACTGCTGCGAGGGCGCCGCCGAAACGTCCGAACGGGGTCCGGACGGCGTCGTAAATGTAGGCCTGGTTCACCTTGGTTCCTCTGGCTTGGTACTGCCTCGCGTGTTCGTGGATCGAACACGCGTACAAGATGCGAATTTATCGAAGAATGTCCGTTTGCGCCAGCCCCGTTCGAATGCGGCGGTTTACGACTCGGCGGCGTCCAGTTCGGCGAAGACACCCTGCGCAACCTTGAAGGCAGAGTTGGCCGAGGGCACGCTGCAGTAAATGGCTGACTGCAGGATGATTTCCTTGATTTCGTCGCGGGTCAGGCCGTTGGAAAGGGCTGCGCGCACGTGCATCGCCAGTTCCTCCAGATGCCCGTGCGCGATCAGCGCGGTAAGCGTAATGGCGCTGCGCATGGTCCGGTCCAGGCCCGGACGGGTCCAGATGGTGCCCCAGGCATAGCGCGTGATCATGTCCTGGAAGTCGGAGGTGAACTCGTCTTTGGCTGCGTTGGCCCGGTCCACGTGGGCATCTCCGAGCACCTGGCGGCGAACGGCCATGCCCTCGTCGTAGATTTCCTGCTGGGTCTTGGCGCTGTTCTCGCTCACGGAATCGCTTTCTCTTTAGCCGGGTTAGTTGGCAGGGCCGAAGAAACTGCTGAGCAGCTTCGCGGTCACCGCAGGTTGTTCGGCCGGCACCAGGTGCGCGGCATCGGGGACGACGGCGGAACGCCCGTCGGGAACGCCGGCTGCGATGAGCTCGGCGAAGGACGCGGGGGTGACGGCGTCCTCGGCTCCGGCCACCGCGAGCACGGGAGCCGAAATGCCGCCCAGGCGCTCCCGGACATCGAACTCAGCCAGGGCCTGGCAGCAGTAGGCGTAGGAGAAGCGGTCGGCGTCCTGCAGGGAATGGAGCAGGGCAGCTGAGGTTTCTTTGTCCCGCTCGATGAAGCCTTCGGCGAACCAGCGCTGCGCTGAACCGATCAGGACGGCCGGCGTGCCCTGGCCGCGCACTGTTTCGGCGCGCGCTTCCCAGCCCTCGGCGTCTCCGATTTTGGCTCCGGAGCAGAGGATGGCCAGTTTCCGGAAAGCCTGCGGGAAGTCGAGTCCCAGCTGCAGGCCGACTGCTCCGCCCAGGGAGACCCCGGCGTAATAGAGGTCTTGGGAGGCGGAGATGTCTCCGGCAGAGACCACGCCGTCCACGAGGCCATGGACTGCTGCGGCCAGTTCCGCCAGGCTGAAGCCTTCTGCTGCTTCCGGGCTGTTGCCGTGACCGGGCAGGTCCCAGGCGATGACCGTGTACCCATCCAGCTGCGCCGCGGTGCTGCTCCACAGGGCGGTGCCGGAGGTTCCGAGGGACGGTCCGGCGATCAGGACGGGGGCATCCGGGCCGGCATTGGAGAGTTGGGTTGCTTTAATCTGCGGGACGCTCACGCGTTAGTCCTTCCGGGGTAGGCCGAGACAATTCGGTCGATCAGGGCATCTGACTGCCCCAGGTAGTTGGCAGGATCCAGGAGCTCGGTGAGTTCCTGGTCCCCGAGCTGTCCGGCGGGAACGGCCCCGCGCAGCAGCTCGGCAAAGTCTTCGCCGGCCAGGGAGCGGGCCACCAGTTCCTGGACGCGTTTTTTGCCCTGCCCGGGCACTCCGCCGTCCAGCAGTGGAGCAACGCGTGCCATCACTTTTTCGCTCACGACCAACGGGCCGGCGAGCTGCAGGTTCCGGGCCACGGCACCAGTGTGGACTGTCAGTCCCTCGGTGAGTTCGGCCAGTTTCGCCACCGCTCCCCCGGCCAGCCGCAGCAGCTGGCGCAGGGCCTGCCACTCGACATGCCAGGATCCGCCGGGCCGTTCATCGTCCGCTGCTCCGGCTGCGGCCTGCAGCATCACGGCGTAGCCGGGTGCCGCCAGGGCGGCGCTGCGGATCAGGACGGAGAGCACGGGATTCTGCTTTTGCGGCATGGCCGAGGAACCGCCGCGGCCGGCTTCGCGCGGTTCGCTGACTTCGCCGATTTCCGGGCGGCTCAGCAGCAGCACGTCGTTGGAGATCTTTCCTGCGGCCGCGAGCAGGTCCGCCAGGGACGCGCCCAGGTGGGTGACCGGGAGCCGGTTGGTTTGCCACGGTGCCACGGGAACGGCGAGGCCCAGCCTGCCGGCCAGGTCCGCGGACAGATCCAGGGGGCTGCGATCCGCCGCATCGGCGGCGGCAGTGAGGGCCGCCATGGTGCCGGAGGCGCCGCCCCACTGCAGGGGCAGGGCCGCTGCAGTGGTGTCCAGCGCCGCGGTGGCCTGCCCGATTCCGTGGAGCCACTGCGCGGCTTTCAGGCCGAAGGTTGACGGCAGGGAATGCTGGGTCAGGGTGCGGGCCACGCTGACGGTTCCGGCATACCTGTGTGCCAGCGCCCCGAGGGCGGTTTCCACCCGGCGTGCGTCCGCCAGGATGGTCTCCAGCGCGCGGGAGGCCATCAGCATTAGTGCTGAGTCCAGGATGTCCTGGCTGGTGGCCGCCTTGTGGATGGGGCCGGCGGCGTCTGGGGCCTCGGCGCGGACCAGTGCCCGCAGGTCGGCCAAGAGGGGAATAACGGGATTTCCGCCGCCCTGCGCCCGCGCTGCCAGGTCCGCAATGTCATATCGCGAAGCCTGGCAGGCGGGAGCAACGGCGTCCGGAACCCCGGGGTTGATCAGGCCCGCGGAAGCGAGCACCCGCAGCCACTCGAGTTCGACGTCGAGCATGGCCTGCAGCAGTGCCTCGTCGGAGGTCAGCGCTGCGGCGCGGGTGCCGGCCCATGCCGGCGACAGTAGTCCGTAGTCGGCAGTATCCGCGGAGCCCAAGGGATTACGCCCCCGGGTAGGCGAGGAAGACGGTCTCGTCTTCGCCCTGCAGCTTGATGTCCCAGCGCAGGCCGCCGTCGGCCTCGCGCGCGGCGATCAGGGTGCGGCGGCGGTCCTCCGGCAGGGAGGAGAGCAGCGGATCCTTGGCCAGGGCTGCTTCGTCGTCCGGCAGGTACATGCGGGTGTGGAGCTTGTTCAGCAGTCCGCGGGCGAAGACGACCACCGAAATGAACGGTGCGGAACCTTCCTCGGTCGGCCCGGGATTCACCGTGGTGAAGGTGTAGTTACCCACGTTGTCGACGGCGGCGCGGCCCCAGCCGGTGAAGGTGTAGCTGTCGCGGACCAGCGACCCCGTCTTCTGCGGGATGCTGCCGTCTTCATCCGCCTGCCAGATTTCCAGCAGGGCGTCGGGAATGACTTCGCCGGCACCGTCGCGGACTGTGCCCTGGACCCGAATGGCACCCTTGGCGCCTGGGTGGACCAGTTCGTTGTCCTTCGGAAAAGGCAGCGCGTAGCCGTAGAACGGTCCGACCGTCTGCCCGGGGGTTGCGGTGAGTTTCTGCTCGCTCATTACTCTGCGTCCTCGTCTTCCATCCAGGTGCGGTTGCTGCCGGTGAGCACGATGTCCCAGTTGTAGCCGGTGCTCCACTCGTGCTGGGTCAGGTTGTGGTCGTACGTGGCCACAAGCCGGTCCCTGGCTTTCTGGTCGGTAATCGACTGGTAGATCGGGTCCAGGGAGAACAGCGGATCGCCCGGGAAGTACATCTGGGTGATCATGCGCTGGGTGAAGTCGGTGCCGAAGAGGGAGAAGTGGATGTGCGCCGGGCGCCAGGCGTTGTAGTGGTTCTTCCACGGGTACGGTCCGGGCTTGATGGTGGTGAAGCGGTAATTGCCGTCGTCGTCCGTGATGCAGCGGCCCACGCCGGTGAAGTTGGGATCGATGGGTGCCGGGTGCTGGTCGCGCTTGTGGATGTAGCGGCCGGCGGAGTTGGCCTGCCAGATTTCCACCAGCTGGTTGCGCACCGGGCGGCCGTTGCCGTCGAGGACGCGGCCTGCGACGACGATCCGCTCACCGAGGGGTTCGCCGTTGTGCTGGATGGTCAGGTCCGATTCGAGGGCGTGCACGTCCTGGTGGCCGAACGCCGGGGACCACAGTTCGATCGTCTCGGGGTCCGTGTGGTGCGGATCCTTGGTGGGGTGGCGCAGGATGGAACTGCGGTACGGGCGGAAGTCCAGACGCGGCTGGGTCTCTTCGGCGTCACCGTTTTCCAGGCCCTTGCGGTACGCAGCGTGGACGTCCTGGATCTCCGCGGTGATCTCATCCTGCGAGCTCTGCGCCGAGTCCGGGCCCTCCACTGGCTGGCCCTGGGGGAACAGACCGTTTTCCGTCTCCATGATTTTTCCTTTCAAAAGGATGCGTACACGACGCGTCCTCGTCATCGTCATCGTCCAAGCATCCCAGTGGTTTCTACCACATTACACGCTTGTTCACTTTGTGGACGTGCGTTCACAATACGAACGCGGTGGTGCCTGACGGTGTTACTTTTCCGGCCAGCCGGTGTAAGCCTCGGCCAGGTAGGCCTGGCCATGACGGGAGGAAACAACCCCGTGCAGTTCTCCGAGGGCCCGCTTGCGCTCGAACGGGCTGGCGTCCGTGCGGGTGTGCAGCATCGAAGTCATCCAGTAGGAGAAGTTCTGCGCGCGCCAGACCCGCTGAAGAGCCTTGTCGCTGTAGCCGTCCAGCAGCTCCGCGGACTTTGTTGCATAGAAGGAGTCGATGGCTTCAAACAGGACCTTAACGTCCGCGAGGGCCAGGTTCAGTCCCTTGGCGCCGGTCGGCGGAACCGTGTGCCCTGCGTCGCCGGCCAGGAACATATTGCCGTAGCGCATCGGCTCGCAGACGTAGCTGCGGAACTTCAAGACTGTCTTCTCGAAGATCGGACCGCGCTTGAGTGTGAAGCCGTCGGGTCCGTCCACCCGGCGCTGCAGTTCCGCCCAGATCTGCTCCTCGCTCCAGGCGTCGGCGTCCTCGTTCGGATCGCACTGGAAGTACATCCGCTGGACATTGTCATTGCGCTGGCTGATCAGGGCGAAGCCGTAGTCGGAGTTGGCGTAGATCAGTTCCGGGGCGCTCGGCGGCGCTTCGGTCAGGATACCGAACCAGGCGAACGGATATTCGATGAAGTTATCCGTGCGCAGTTCCTTGGGGATGGAACGCTTGCAGATGCCCTGCGAGCCGTCCGCGCCGACCAGGATGTCGCAGTGGACTTCGAAGTCGGTTCCTTCAGCGTCCGTAAAGCGGATCTTGGGGACGGCGGTCGTCTGGTCCAGCACTTCGGTGCCGGTGACGGCGTAGCGGACGTCGCCGTTATCCCGTTCCCGGGCTGCGGCCAGGTCCACAAAGACCTCGTTCTGCGGGTAGAGCCAAACCGACTCCCCCACCAGGTCCTCGAAGTCGATCCGGTGGCTGACCCCGCCAAAGCGCAGTTCGATGCCGTCATGCTTGTAGCCGTCGGTCAGCACCCGGTCGCTGACGCCGCCCTCGGTCAGCATGCGAACGCTGCCGTGCTCCAGGATGCCTGCACGGTGGGTGGTGCGGATGGTTTCATGGTCGCGCTTTTCCACCACAATGTTTTCGATGCCGGACTTCGCGAGCATGTGGGAGAGCATCAGGCCTGCGGGTCCGCCTCCGACGATGCCGACTTGGGTCTTGATGACGGTGCGGTCTGCAGCCAATGCAAATACTCCTTCGGGACAGGGAAAAACCCAGGGGCCGGAATGCCCCCTGACTCAAGTGTGAGGACCCACACACCGTGGAGCGAGGTGGTTCTCATTCAATGAGAACCATGGCGCGCAGAAGTCCTCGGCTCCTAGTATTCGGGCTCATCCGGGAGTCCATCGCGTGGGCCTGCCCCAGCAGAGTTGGCCCCAAGTCCACGCGAGATGCCCCGGGCCGCGGTCATCAGGGCCGGAACGGTGGCCGCCGTGTTCTCCCGGCCCAGGGGCACCACTACCCCCAGGGCGGCTACCGCGGTGCCCAGCGGACCGAAAATGGGCACGGCTATGCCGGTGGTGTGGGGATCGACGACGCCGGGCAGGGTCGCGCTGCCCTCCCGCCGGATATTCGCCCACTGCCGGCGCAAGGCCTCCGGTGCCACAAGTGCCTCCGGAACCTCCCGGCGGCGGGCCAGGAACGCTTCCTGGACGTGCCGCGGCGAGTGGGCCATCATCACCATTCCGGACGAAGAAATGTGCAGCGGCAACCTGCCTGCGACCTTGGCGAAGTTAGAGACGGAGCCGCGGCTGGAAAGCCGTTCGATAAAGAGCACCTCGTCATCCTGCAGCACGGAGAGCTGGGTGTGCTGGCGGATGACGGCTTGGATGTCCTCCATAAAGGGCATGGCCACCTGCCGCAGATCAAGCGCAGAGGAGCTGCGGTTGGCAAGTTCCCAGAGCCGCAGGCCCAGCCGGAGCTCGCCGTTGCCGCCGCGCTGCAGGAGGCGCAGCGACACCAGTTCTCCTGCCAGCCGGTGCGTTGTCGAGAGCGGCAGGCCGGCCCGCTGGGCCAGGGTGGCGGCAGGCATAGCGGGGTGCTCGGCATCGAAGGCGGAGATTAACCGCACGATGCGCTCTGCCATTGAGTCGCCGGAGGGGGAATTGGCCATACCCATTACTCTGGCACAACGCCGCCGCTGCGGACGTCCGGCTCCGTGGCAGGAGTTAAACGGGGAAGGACCCCGCCCAAAGGCGGGGTCCTTCCATCTAGCTATGCTCCGGTTTAGCGGAACTCGCTGCCCATGTCGTAGTCATCCAGCGGGATGGCGTGGAACTCGGGGCTCAGGCCGCCGTCAACTCCGGCGTAGTCGAAGTCGCTGAAGGCGCTCGGACCGGTGAAGAGATTGGCCTTTGCTTCCTCAGTCGGTTCGACAGTGACCTCGGTGTAACGGGGCAGGCCCGTTCCGGCCGGGATCAGCTTACCGATGATGACGTTTTCCTTCAGGCCAAGCAGCGGATCGCTCTTGCCTTCCATGGCCGCCTGCGTCAGGACGCGGGTGGTTTCCTGGAAGGAAGCTGCGGAGAGCCACGACTCGGTCGCCAGGGACGCCTTGGTGATGCCCATGAGCTCCGGACGTCCGGCGGCGGGGCGCCGGCCTTCGGAGACAACGCGGCGGTTCTCGCTCTCGAAGCGGCGACGCTCGGCCAGCTCACCCGGGAGCAGGTCGGAATCGCCGGACTCGATCACGGTCACGCGGCGCAGCATCTGCCGGACGATGACTTCCACGTGCTTGTCGTGGATGCCAACACCCTGGCTGCGGTACACGCGCTGGACTTCGTCCACCAGGAATTCCTGTGCCTTGCGCGGGCCGAGGATACGGAGGATCTGCTTGGGATCCACCGCACCTGCAACCAGCTGCTCGCCAACCTCGACGTGGTCGCCGTCGGCAACCAGCAGGCGGGCACGGCGCAGAACCGGGTAAGCGATTTCCTCGGAGCCGTCATCGGGAGTGACAACCAGACGCATCTGGCGGTCGGTCTCTTCGATGGTGACCCGGCCGGCCGTCTCGGAGATCGGAGCAACACCCTTAGGGGTACGTGCTTCGAAGAGCTCCTGGATACGGGGCAGACCCTGGGTGATATCTTCCGCCGAGGCAACACCACCGGTGTGGAAGGTACGCATGGTCAGCTGGGTACCCGGCTCACCGATGGACTGGGCGGCGATGATGCCGACAGCCTCGCCGATGTCCACGGTCTTGCCGGTGGCCAGCGAACGGCCATAGCAAAGGGCACAGGTTCCGACGGCCGACTCACAGGTCAGCACGGAGCGGACCTTGATGTCGGTGACTCCGGCGTTGAACAGCTTCTCGATCAGCACATCGCCGACGTCGTCGCCGCCCTTGGCCAGGACATTGCCGTCCGCATCGGAGACATCGGTAGCCAGCGTACGGGCGTACGCCGAGTTCTCGACCTCTTCGTGCAGCACCAGCTCACCGTTGTGGTCCGGAACCGCGATCGTGACGTTCAGGCCACGCTCGGTACCGCAGTCCTCCTCGCGGACAATAACGTCCTGCGAGACGTCCACCAGACGACGGGTCAGGTAACCCGAGTTGGCGGTACGCAGTGCGGTATCAGCCAGGCCCTTACGGGCACCGTGGGTGGCGATGAAGTACTCCAGCACCGACAGGCCCTCACGGTAGGAGGACTTGATCGGGCGCGGAATGATCTCGCCCTTCGGGTTTGCCACCAGGCCACGGATACCGGCGATCTGCCGGACCTGCAGCCAGTTACCTCGGGCACCCGAGGAAACCATGCGGTTGATGTTGTTCTCGATCGGCATGTTGTCGCGCATAGCCTTGGCGACTTCATTGGTTGCCTGGTTCCAGATGTCGATGAGTTCCTGACGGCGCTCGTCTTCAGCGATCAGGCCCTTGCCGTACTGGGATTCGACCTTTGCTGCGCGTGCTTCGTAAACCTCCATGATGGCCGGCTTATCGATCGGAGCAGCGATGTCAGAGATCGCGACGGTGACGCCCGAGCGGGTTGCCCAGTAGAAACCGGAATCCTTCAGGTTGTCCAGCGTTGCCGCGGTGACGACCTTCGGGTAACGCTCGGCGAGATCGTTCACGATCTTGGAGAGCTGGCCCTTGTCCGCAACTTCCTCGACCCACGGGTAGTCCGCCGGCAGGGTCTGGTTGAACAGAACCTGGCCCAGCGAGGTGGGGATGAGGGCAGGAGTGCCTTCTTCCCAGCCTTCCGGAGCCGGCTGCGAATCGCTGGGGACGAAGCCCTCGACGCGGATCTTGACCGGAGCGTTAAGGTGCAGTTCGCCAAGGTCGTGCGCCATGATGGCTTCCGCCATCGAGGAGAACACGCGGCCTTCGCCCGCTGCGCCCTGACGCTTGGTGGTCAGGTGGTGCAGGCCGATGATCATATCCTGCGAAGGCAGGGTGACCGGACGGCCGTCCGACGGCTTCAGGATGTTGTTCGAGGACAGCATCAGGATGCGGGCTTCAGCCTGGGCTTCGGGGCTCAGCGGCAGGTGCACTGCCATCTGGTCACCGTCGAAGTCAGCGTTGAAGGCGCCACAGACCAGCGGGTGCAGCTGCAGGGCCTTGCCCTCAACCAGCTGCGGTTCGAAGGCCTGGATACCGAGGCGGTGAAGGGTAGGTGCACGGTTGAGCAGCACCGGGTGTTCGGTGATGATCTCCTCGAGCACGTCCCAGACCTGCGGACGGAAACGCTCGACCATACGCTTGGCGCTCTTGATGTTCTGTGCGTGGTTGAGGTCAACCAGGCGCTTCATCACGAACGGCTTGAAGAGCTCCAGCGCCATCTGCTTGGGCAGGCCACACTGGTGCAGCTTCAGCTGCGGGCCAACGACAATCACGGAACGGCCGGAGTAGTCAACGCGCTTGCCGAGCAGGTTCTGGCGGAACCGGCCCTGCTTGCCCTTGAGCATGTCCGAGAGCGACTTCAGCGGGCGGTTGCCCGGTCCGGTGACCGGACGGCCGCGGCGGCCGTTGTCGAACAGGGAGTCAACGGCTTCCTGGAGCATCCGCTTTTCGTTGTTCACGATGATCTCGGGAGCACCGAGGTCAAGCAGCCGCTTCAGACGGTTGTTGCGGTTGATCACGCGGCGGTACAGGTCGTTGAGGTCGGACGTCGCGAAACGGCCGCCGTCGAGCTGGACCATCGGGCGCAGTTCCGGCGGGATCACCGGGACAGCGTCGAGGACCATGCCCATCGGGCTGTTCGACGTAGTCAGGAACGCGTTAACAACCTTCAGGCGCTTCAGGGCACGCGTCTTGCGCTGTCCCTTGCCGTTCTGGATGATTTCGCGCAGGTTCTCGGACTCTGCCTGCATGTCGAAGTCTTCAAGACGCTTCTTGATCGCTTCGGCACCCATGGAGCCTTCGAAGTACAGACCGTAGCGGTCGCGCAGTTCGCGGTAGAGGCCTTCGTCGCCCTCGAGGTCGCCGACCTTGAGGTTCTTGAAGCGCTCCCAGACCTGCTCGAGGCGTTCGATGTTGTTGTCGGCGTCGCGGCGGACCTTGGCCATCTGGCGGTCGGCGGAGTCGCGGGCCTTCTTCTTGTCGGCAGCCTTCGCGCCTTCACCTTCGAGGCGGGCAAGCTCGTCCTCGAGGTCCTTGGCGATGATGGCGATGTCGGAGTCGCGCTGGTCAACGAGGTGCTTGCGCTCCAGGTCGTGCTCGGCCTGCAGGTTCGGCAGCTCGGTGTGGCGGTTTTCTTCGTCCACCGAAGTGATCATGTAGGCAGCGAAGTAGATGACCTTCTCAAGGTCCTTCGGTGCCAGGTCCAGCAGGTACCCCAGACGGGAGGGGACACCCTTGAAGTACCAGATGTGCGTGACCGGAGCGGCCAGTTCGATGTGGCCCATCCGCTCGCGGCGCACCTTGGCCCGGGTCACCTCGACGCCGCAGCGCTCACAGATGATGCCCTTGAAGCGCACGCGCTTGTACTTACCGCAGTAGCATTCCCAGTCGCGGGACGGACCGAAGATCTTCTCGCAGAAAAGACCGTCCTTTTCCGGCTTCAGGGTTCGGTAGTTAATGGTTTCCGGCTTTTTGACCTCGCCGTATGACCAGTTGCGGATTTCATCCGCAGTGGCGAGGCCGATTCGCATGAGGCCGAACGTGGAATCGTTGGACATTGGTCCCTGTTCTCTCTTGTTCTCTAAATCTGAATGTCTCGGGTACGGGAAGAAGGTGTGTGGCCCCGCCGGGCCTGGGTCGGCGGCAACGAAATTCCTAGCTCGCAGAGCTCGCAAGGAATATTAAAGCCGCCTCGTCCAGGCCCTTTGGGGGCCGGTCCTGACTCCCGAGGGAGCCAGGACCAATCCACTAAACTTCTTCGACGGAGCTCGGCTCTGCGCGGGACAGATCAATACCCAGCTCTTCCGCGGCCCGGAAGACTTCTTCATCCGAGTCACGCATTTCAATCGTGTTGCCCTCGGTGGAGAGTACTTCCACGTTCAGGCAGAGCGACTGCATTTCCTTGATGAGCACCTTGAACGATTCCGGAACGCCGGGCTCCGGGATGTTCTCACCCTTCACGATGGCTTCGTAGACCTTGACGCGGCCGTGGATGTCATCGGACTTGATGGTGAGCAGTTCCTGCAGGGTGTACGCGGCGCCGTAGGCTTCCAGGGCCCAGACTTCCATTTCACCGAAGCGCTGGCCGCCGAACTGTGCCTTACCACCCAGCGGCTGCTGGGTGATCATGGAGTACGGACCCGTGGAGCGTGCGTGGATCTTGTCATCAACAAGGTGGTGCAGCTTCAGGATGTACATGTAGCCAACGGAGATCGGATCCGGGAACGGCTGGCCGGAGCGGCCGTCGAAGAGACGGGCCTTACCAGCAGCACCGATCAGGCGGTCGCCGTCGCGGGTCACGTTCGTGGAGTCCAGCAGGTTGGTGATTTCATCCTCGCTGGCACCGTCGAACACCGGGGTCGCAACGGTGGTGGGGCCGGATTCGCGCGGCAGCGACGGCAGATCCTTGACCCACTCCGGCTCGCCTTCGATCTTCCAGCCCTGCTTGGCAGCCCAGCCCAAGTGGATTTCCAGGACCTGGCCAACGTTCATTCGGCCCGGAACACCCAGCGGGTTCAGGACGATGTCAACCGGGGTTCCGTCTTCCATGAACGGCATGTCCTCGATCGGCAGGATCTTGGAGATAACGCCCTTGTTGCCGTGGCGGCCGGCCAGCTTGTCGCCGTCCGTGATCTTGCGCTTGTGGGCAACGTAGACGCGCACCAGCTGGTTGACGCCCGGGGGCAGCTCGTCGTCGTTGTCACGGTCGAAGATACGCACGCCGATGACGGTGCCCGACTCGCCGTGGGGAACCTTCAGGGAGGTGTCGCGGACTTCGCGGCTCTTCTCGCCGAAGATGGCGCGCAGCAGGCGCTCTTCGGGGGTTAGTTCCGTTTCGCCCTTCGGGGTTACTCGGCCAACCAGGATGTCCCCTGCTTCGACCTCGGCACCGATGTGGATGATGCCGCGCTCGTCAAGCTGGGAGAGCACTTCCTCGGACACGTTCGGGATGTCCCGCGTGATTTCCTCGGCACCGAGCTTGGTGTCGCGGGCATCAACTTCGTGCTCCTCGATGTGGATCGAGGTCAGAACATCGTCGGAGACCATGCGCTGCGAGAGGATGATGGCATCTTCGTAGTTGTGGCCTTCCCAGGACATGAACGCGACCAGCAGGTTCTTGCCCAGTGCCAGTTCGCCCTGGTCGGTGGAGGGGCCATCGGCGATAACGTCGTTGACCTCGACCCGGGTGCCCTCGGAGACGATCACGCGCTGGTTGTAGGCGTTGCCCTGGTTCGAGCGCGCGAACTTCATGATCGGGTAGCTGGTCTCGGTGCCGTCGTCGTTCATCACGGTGACAAGCTCAGCGGAAACCTCGGTGACGACGCCGGGCTTCAGCGCGGTGACTGAGTCACCGGCGTCGATGGCTGCGTACTTCTCCATGCCGGTGCCCACAACGGGACGCTCGGAACGGAGCAGCGGGACGGCCTGGCGCTGCATGTTCGCACCCATGAGGGCACGGTTGGCATCGTCATGCTCGAGGAACGGAATAAGGGCGGTTGCCACCGACACCATCTGGCGCGGGGAAACGTCCATGTACTCGACCTCGGTCGGCTCCACGAGCACAGGCTCGCCGGATCCACCGCGGGCACGGACGAGGACGAGGTCCTCTTCGAAGTGGTTGTCGGCACGCAGCGGGGCGTTTGCCTGCGCGATCGTGCGCTCGACTTCGTCGTCTGCCGTCAGGTAATCGACCTGGTCGGTAACAACACCGTCGACAACCTTGCGGTACGGGGTCTCGATGAAGCCAAAGGCGTTGATCCGGGCGTAGGAAGCCAGCGAACCGATGAGGCCAATGTTCGGGCCTTCAGGGGTTTCGATCGGGCACATACGGCCGTAGTGCGACGGGTGGACGTCTCGGACTTCCATGCCTGCACGGTCACGGGACAGACCGCCCGGGCCCAGTGCGGACAGACGGCGCTTGTGCGTCAGGCCAGCCAGCGGGTTGTTCTGGTCCATGAACTGCGAGAGCTGGGAGGTTCCGAAGAACTCCTTGATCGCAGCAACGACCGGACGGATGTTGATCAGGGTCTGCGGCGTGATGGCCTCGACGTCCTGGGTCGTCATCCGCTCACGGACAACACGCTCCATGCGGGAGAGGCCGGTGCGGATCTGGTTCTCGATCAGTTCGCCCACTGCGCGGATGCGGCGGTTGCCGAAGTGGTCGATGTCGTCGACCTCAACGCGGATGTCGACGGTCTCGCCGTCGCGCTGGCCCGGAATGGTCTTCTCGCCGGCGTGCAGCGCAACGAGGAACTTGATCATGGCGACGATGTCGTCATTGTTCAGGACCGAAGCGTCAGGATCACCGATCGGCTTCTCGACGCCCAGCTTGCGGTTGATCTTGTAGCGGCCAACCTTGGCCAGATCGTAGCGCTTCGGGTTGAAGTACAGGTTCTCCAGCAGCGTCTTGGCAGCCTCAACCGTGGGCGGCTCTCCCGGACGGAGCTTGCGGTAGATGTCCAAGAGGGCATCTTCCTGCGTTTCCGTGGGGTCCTTCTCCAGGGTGGCGCGGATCGAGTCGTACTCGCCGAAGGTTTCCAGGATCTGGCCTTCGGTCCAGCCCAGTGCCTTCAGCAGGATGGTGACGGACTGCTTGCGCTTGCGGTCCAGGCGGACGCCCACCTGATCGCGCTTGTCGATTTCAAGTTCAAACCAAGCACCGCGGGAAGGGATGATCTTCGCGGTGTAGATGTCCTTGTCACTGGTCTTGTCCGCGGTGCGTTCGAAGTAGGCGCCCGGGGAACGGACCAGCTGGGAGACGACGACTCGCTCGGTGCCGTTGATGACGAAGGTACCCTTGTCGGTCATCAGCGGGAAGTCGCCCATGAACACGGTCTGCTGCTTGATTTCGCCCGTGTTGTTGTTCATGAACTCGGCCTTGACGTACAGCGGTGCCGAGTACGTTGCGTCCCGGTCCTTGCACTCCGCCATGGTGTACTTCGGGTCAGCGAATTCAGGCTCCGAGAAGCTCAGGGACATGGTGCCCTGGAAGTCTTCAATCGGGGAGATCTCTTCGAAGATGTCCGAGAGGCCGGAAGTGGTGGCGAAACCCGTCTCGCCCGCTTCCTGTGCCTTCTTTAGGCGTTCCTTCCAGCGTTCATTGCCGACGAGCCAGTCAAAGCTGTCCGTCTGCAGGGCAAGAAGATTGGGAACATCCAGCGGTTCGTGAATCTTAGCGAATGAAATCCGGGACGCTGTGTTCTCCGGATTGGTAGCGGTTGCATTATTAGAGGTGCTCGAGGCGACCAAGAGGGATCCTTCCACAGACCTTCAGGCGTGTTTCGCGCTCCCCCTCTGCACTGACGGACCTGGTCCGCGTGCGTCCTCCCGGGCAACGCGCGTCGAAGCTGTTCAATACACTGCGTGAAAACACCGCGTGACACTTGTATTTGAACGATCCGGACGCCGCCTGGCCCGTGACACAGCCCACCGCTATATGAAGGCTGAAGGTTAAGAGAGGGAAGCAAATATCTACTATATGGCATTGGGGACACAGAAGTCTACCCGGTAATCGAAACCCCTGCCAGCTCTACCCTGGATCCGGAGCGGGAAACCCGAAGGTTCCTGGCTGCGGCGTCCTGTTACGGGGAGCTACGGGCGCGGTGCCAGCGTACCGATTTGAGGCTGGCTAGGAATAAGCGTACCCCAAGTCCGCCTGGTGTGCGCGATTTCTCTTCCGCGGACACCCAGCCACCGGTCCGGCGCTGTCCCTCCCCTAGCCAGCAGCGGTCCGGCGGCGGAAGTCCGCCACCCCGCGGCCCGCCTGACGGTGTGTCCCGCGCCACGCGCAAAAGGTACCCTTGGGGCAACTGATTCCTTCGATAGTTTTCCCTTCGACGAGAGTGGACTGGCCGCATGAGCACTTCCGCAGCAGCAGGATCCGGAACCGACGCCGCCACGGAGGTGGTGATCGTGGGCGGGGCCCGCACCCCGCAGGGACGGCTGAACGGCCAGCTCGCAGCGTTCACCGCCGTCGAGCTGGGCGCCTTTGCCATTGCCGGCGCGCTGGAGCGCTCCGGGGTGGCGGCCTCCCAGGTCGACACCCTGATCATGGGCCATGTTGTCCAGGCCGGCTGCGGACAAAACCCGGCACGCCAGGCAGGGATCAAGGCCGGACTGGGCTGGGACGTGCCGGCGGTGACCATCAACAAGGTCTGCCTCTCCGGCCTGGCGGCGATTACCGATGCCGCCCGCCTCATCCGGAGCGGTGAGGCCACAGTGGTCGTTGCCGGCGGCCAGGAATCCATGACCCACGGCCCGCACGTGTTGCCGGGATCCCGGCAGGGCTGGAACTACGGCAACATGTCCGCAGTTGATTCCGTCGCCTATGACGGCCTCACCGATGCCTTCGACAACGAGTCGATGGGCGCATCCACGGAACGCGGCAATGCCGCGCTCAGCATCGGCCGCACGGCGCAGGACGAAGTGGCTGCCGCCTCCCACCAGCGCGCGGCAGCGGCTGCCGCCGCCGGAATATTCGACGTCGAAATCGCTCCGGTGAGCGTGCCGCAGCGCAAGGGTGATCCGCTGGTGCTGACGGCGGACGAGGGCATCCGCCCCTCCACCACCACTCAGACGCTGGCCGGCCTGCGTCCGGCCTTCGCCGCTGACGGAACCATCACGGCGGGGAACTCGTCGCCGCTCTCCGATGGCGCCTCCGCCGTTGTGCTGGCGTCCCGCGCCTTCGCCGAGGAACAGGGCCTGGAGATCCTCGCCGTTGTGGGCATGCCGGGACAGGTCGCTGGTCCGGACAACAGCCTGCATTCCCAGCCCTCCAACGCGATTGCCCAGGCCCTCAAGCGTGCCGGATGGGCCGCCGGGGACCTGGACTTCGTGGAGATCAACGAGGCATTCGGCTCGGTCGCCGTACAGTCGCTCCAAGAGCTGGGGATGGACCTGGCCGACTGCAACATCCACGGCGGCGCGATCGCGCTGGGCCACCCGATCGGCGCCTCTGGCGCACGGCTGGCGCTCCATGCCGCCCACGAACTGAACCGGCGCGGCTCGGGGCGTGCCGCCGT
>NZ_DALZXY010000029.1:0-35527 GCF_031988865.1 Arthrobacter sp. | reverse complement strand
AGGAAGCACATAACTACACTAAGTGCATGGTTGCACTCGGTGCAACTAGCGCGTGTCAGGCCCTACCGGGAATCCGGTGCAGCCCGCACAAAACCGGCGTCCCGCAGTGCTAGGTAGACGCGGTCCCGGGCGAACGGCGGCCGGTTGAACCGCAGGCCGGTGGCATCCCGCAGCGCACTGGCCAGTGCTGGAGCCACCGGGTTGAACGGACTCTCGCTCATCGACTTGGCGCCGAGCGGACCCAATGAATCATTGGTCGACGCGAACAGCACCTCGGTGTGCGGCACGTCGGCAAACGTGGGTACGTGGTACTGGCGCAGGATCCGGGTTTCGACGTCGCCCGTCTCATCCACCCGTACTTCCTCATAGAGCGCGGCGCCGAGCGCCTGGGCCACCCCGCCCTCGATCTGCCCGCGGCACTGCATCGGGTTGACCACCACCCCGGCGTCGGCGGCCTGCACGCTCTGCAGGATCCGGATCTCCCCGGTGCCTGAATCCACCGCGACCCGGAAGCCGTGGACATTGAACGCCACCGAGCGCGGTGTCCCGCCCCAGCGGCCTTCGGCAGCCAGCTCCACGCCGGCTTCTTCCGCCCGGAGATACACCTCGGCCAGCGGCACGCGCTCGCCGCCGCACACCACGGCGTCGGCCTCCAGGCCTACCTGGGCCGATGTGTTGCGGAACAACGACGCCGCGAACCCCTTCAGCCGGGTCGCCAGTTCGGTGGCGGCCGCCAGGGACGCTTTGCCTGCCACGACGGTGCCGGTCGAGCCGTAGGCGCCGGTGTCGTGATCCACCAGGTCCGTGTCCGACTGCCGGATCACAATGTTCGCCGGCGCGGTGGACAGGGCGGTGCCGGCCAGCTGGGTGTGGACCGTGGTGGTGCCGTTGCCGAACTCGGCAGTGCCGACGTCGAGCCCGTACCGTCCGTCCGGGCGCAGCGCGATCCGGGCGTGGGACACGTGACCGCGCGGCGGGACGGTGTCGATCATCGCGACGGCGGTGCCCGTGCCCACCAGCCAGCCGGCCCCCAGCTCCGCACCGGAGCGCACCGGGTCGCCGGCACCGGCGTCGAGCGCGTCCCGCACCAGGTCAATGCACTGGTCCAGGCCGTAGCTGCCGTACAGCACGTCGTCGGCAGCCGCGGGCGCCGTGGAGAGCATCGGGTCGCCTTCGACCACCAGGTTGCGGCGCTTGAATTCGAGCGGATCCAGTTCCAGCGAGCGGGCCAGCTCATCCAGGGCGGATTCGATTGCGAAGACCATCTGGCTCAGCCCGTAGCCCCGGAAGGCCCCGGCGGGAACGGTGTTGGTGTAGACCGCCCGCGCATCGACTTTCTTGTTAGCGCAGCGGTACACGGCCACGGACTCCCCGCAGCCGTGGAACATCACACCCGGCCCGTGGTTGCCGTAGGCGCCGGTGTTGGTGGTGACGTCCACGGCCAGGGCGGTCAGGAGCCCGTCCGCGTCCGCGCCGGCGCGGACCTTCATCCGGAACGGATGCCGGGTGGTGGTGGCGGTGAACTGTTCTTCGCGGGTGAGCTCGAGCTGCACCGGCTTCCCCAGCCGCAGCGCGGCGAGCACCGCGATGTCCTCCACCAGGACTTCCTGCTTGCCGCCGAAACCGCCGCCCACCCGGCCGGACACCACGCGGACCCTGTCCTCCGGCAGGTCGAAGACCCGGCACAGCGTGCGCCGGACCAGGAACGGCACCTGGGAGGAGGTCCGCACCACCAGCCGCCCGTCCTCGTCAAAGGAGGCAATGGCGGCATGGGTTTCCAGGGCCACGTGCTGGAGCCGCTGGCTGTAGTAGGTGCCCTCATGGATGGCTGCGGCTGCGGCAAATCCGGCGGCCGGATCGCCGAGCTCGGCGTGCAGTTCGGCCACAATGTTGCTCGGTGCCGGCGTGCCGACGCCGTTCTCTGCTGCCGCGGCGGCGTGCAGCAGCGGTGCGTCCGCATCCAGGGCATCGTCCGGCTCGAAGACAGCGGGAAGCACCTCATATTCCACCGCCAGGGCACGGACGCCCGCTTCGGCAGCGGCCACGGACGCGGCCACGACGGCGGCGATCCGCTGGCCCTTGAACCGCACGACGTCGTCCAGCACCCGGGTATCGGCGGGATCGTCCGTGTGCAGTTCATGCTGGGCGGAAGAAAAGCGCTGCTGGGGAGCGTCGTCGTGGGTGAATACGGCTTCCACCCCGGGGACCGCCAGGGCAGCCGAGGCATCGATGGAGACAATGCGGGCGTGGGCATGGGGGGAACGGGCAAGTTTCAGGTGCAGCAGCGCCGGGAACGCTTCCGGGGCAACGTCCAGGGTGTAGCGGGCCGCGCCGGTGACGATCGCCTGGCCGGCCGGAGCGGGAATGTTGTGTCCCACTGAGGCACCCGGTGCCTCTGCGGTTCGGCCTGGTCCTCCTGCACCGGGAATTCCGGCGGACCGGCACCCGCCGCAGCCGCTGTCGCCGTCGTTGTCGTCACCGGGAGAGCCGCATCCCCCGGGAGGCTGCCCGCAGATATTCCGCGTCCCGGCAACGGCGTCCTCGATGGACCGGTAGCCGGTGCACCGGCACAGGTTGCCCTTCAGTGCACGCGGCAGGTTCGTGAGTTCCTCCGGCCCGAAGGTGGCGGCGGTCATCACCATCCCAGCCGTGCAGAACCCGCACTGGAATCCCTGGGCGTCAAGGAACTGCTGCTGCATTGGATGGAGGCTGGCGCCGTCGGCCAGGCCTTCGATCGTGGTGATATTCCGGCCGTCAGCCCGGCGGGCGGGGTAGATGCAGCTGTGCACCGGCACCCCGTCCACATGGACCGTGCAGGCGCCGCAGTCACCGGCGTCGCAGCCCTTTTTTACACCGGTGCTTCCGGCGGCGCGCAGGAAGGTCCGCAGGCACTGTCCGGGTGCCGGTTCCCCGGCGACGGGTGATCCGTTGACGGTGTACGTCATGAGGTCGTCTCCGTCCCGGTTCCAGGCGGGAGGTCAGCCAGTTCGGCGCGGATCTCCTCGCTGAGCTGCTCGGTCATGAACTGCCGCCACTGCGGCAGGCCGTGGACGTCGTCATGGTAGAGCGGGAACGGGATCGCGGCATCGAGCGCATCGCGGAGCTCGGCACGGGTGGGAACACCGTCGAACCGCAGCTGAACCGGACGCACGGTGGCGGCGGTGACCGTAAGGACGAATCCGCCGCCTGGATCCACCCGTCCGATGAGCAGGATGCCGGAGCGGCCGAGGTTGGTCAGGGACAGGCGGCGCATGGCCGTGCGGGCCTGCAGGGCGGCCGCGGGAACCGTAACGCTTCGCAGCAGTTCGCCCGGGGCCAGGGAGGTTTGCCCGTCGCCGGTCACCAATTCCATGACCGGCACGGAGCGCCGGGTGCCGTCGGGGGAGAGCACCAGCGCCTGCCCGTCCAGTGCCACGGTCAGCGAGGCCATGGGGCCGGCGGGCAATGCGGTGCAGAGGTTGCCGCCCACCGTGGAGACGTTCCAGACCTTGAAGGAAGCCACAAAGGCGTCGCAGCAGGGGCGGATCAGCTCCAGCGACGTCCAGCCTGCGGCGGCCGGCGGAAGCTCCCCGGCAAAGGCATACAGCTCGGCGATGGTGCAGGTGGCCGCGATTTCCAGGCCGGCTTCCGTGGCGCGCAGCGGTTCCCAGCCGGCCTGGGTGATGTCCAGCAGGCGCTGCACACTCTGGCTGCCGAAGGAAAAGAGGACGGTGCCTCCAGCCATCCAGGCGTCTCCCGGACGCCACTCTGCCGGATCGGCGGTGGCAACAAGGTCATAAACGGTGTTTAAGTCCACGTGCAGGGATCTCCTAGCAGACGGTGAGGTGGTTGAGTGGGCGGGGTGAGGCATGGATGGGGCCGCTGAGCCCTGACAGAGGCAAGCCGGTGCTGCCGGAATGGCGGGCGGCTGTCACTTCGGCGAAGACCGACAGCGCGACTTCTTCGGGAGTGTGCGCACCGATGTCGAGGCCGATGGGCGAATGCAGCCGTGCCAGCGCGGGCTCGGCAACTCCGGCCGCGCGCAGCTCGTTCAGCCGCCGCTGGTGGGTCCGACGCGACCCCATTGCCCCGACGTAGCCCGCGGCTGAGTCAAGGGCGGCGGCCAGGGCCGGGATATCGAACTTGGCGTCATGGCTCGTCAGGCACACCACGGAGCGGGCATCGAGCCGGCCGGCCAGGTGTTCGGCGCGCAGAAGTTCGTGCGGCCACTGGATCACGACGTCGGCGTCGGGAAACCGGTGCGGATTCGTGAACGCCGGGCGGGCATCAACCACCGTGGTCCGGTAACCGAGCACCGCTCCCATCCGGGAGAGGGCGGCCGAATAGTCGTTGGCGCCCAGCAGGTACAGGCGCGGGGATTCGGCGCGGCATTCCAGGAACAGTTCCCCCGCGCAGCCGCGGGATTCACCCCCGGTGACGACGCCGGTGTGCCCGGCGTCCAGCAGCGGCTCCACGCGCGATGCGAGCCGGGACAGGTCCGCGGGCGCGGCCGCCGGAAACAGCGTGTGCAGGGCAGCTGCCAGCGGCACACCCGGTTGGACCGGGACAGGTTGGGCCGGGACAGGCTCGCCGCCGCCGTCGAGCGTTCGAACGCCGTCGAGCCTTCGAAGCAGGGCCGCCGGGGCGGGGCCGGGAAGGAACGTGCCAGGCTGCAGCGGTTGGAGGTGGACCTCGAGGCTGCCTCCGCAGCTCAGGCCGGCGGCGAGGGCATCGCCGTCGCTGTAACCGAAGGATTCGGTCCGCGGCCGGCCTGCGGCAATGGCTTCCAGGCTGGACTCAAGCACGGCCGCCTCCACGCAGCCTCCGGTCAGTGATCCCCACACCTCGCCGCTGCCGGCTACCACCATGGACGTCCCTGCCGGCCGGGGAACGGACCCCGAGGTGCGGATGACCGTGGCCACCGCGCAGGGGGCGCCTAAGGCCAGGGCATTGACGACGTCGTCCCAGCGATCCAGCACGGCACCTACCCTCCAGCGACTACGCCGGCGGCCACCGCCGTCGGCCAAAACCAGCAACCAAGCGGTGAGTTCCCCACGGGGCTTAGCTGCCTGGTGGGCCTTAAATCCGCGAATCCAATTCTTTTCCTATTCCGGCTAATGCCGAACAGTATTGCGTGCACCGGCAGAACTAACTGCCACAATTCCGAAAGACGGTGCGATACGCCCGGTTAAAACGTCCGGGCGGACGGCGGTTTCGGCAGGTTTAGCCGGGCCGGAATTGGAAAGGAGCCTACCACGGGTTCCGTGCGCCGGCCGCTGTGTGCCACCGGTGCAAAAGAAATATTCTTGACGGCTTCACCGGCACCGCCCTACGCTGGCGGCCAAGTGCCGGAGACCCGCCGGACTTCTTGGATCAGCAGACAAGTTCCACTGAGCTGGCCGCCTTTCACGGTGCCCGGCGAACGCGGCATCGCAGCGGCACACCCGCAAAGGATCCGCCATGACCCTGACCGCCGTCCCTGCCTCCCGCATCTGGATCAAGAACCCGCTGGCAGCCTTCACCGCCAACCAACTTGATGCCGCCGGCGGCCTCGTCATCGAAGGTGGCCGGATCGTCGAGGTGCTTGGCGCGGGCGGCCAGCCCGCGGCCCCGGTTACGGAAACCTTCGATGCCTCCGCCCATGTGCTCCTGCCGGGACTTATCAACACCCATCACCACTTCTACCAAACGCTCACCCGCGCCTGGGCTCCGGTGGTGAACACCCCGCTGTTTCCGTGGCTGAAGAACCTGTACCCGGTGTGGGCGCGGCTGTCCCCGACGGACCTGGAGCTGGCCACCACAGTTGCGCTGGCCGAACTGCTGCGCTCCGGCTGCACCACCGCGGCGGACCACCACTACCTGTTCCCCGACGGGCTGGAACACGCCGTTGACGTGCAGGTGGAGGTGGTCCGCAGGCTGGGGATGCGGGCCATGCTCACCCGGGGATCCATGACCCTGGGGGAGGACGACGGCGGCCTGCCGCCGCGCCAGACCGTCCAGCCACCGGAGGTGATCCTGGCAGACAGCGAGCGGCTGATCACCGCCTACCACGAACGCGGGGACGGCGCCGTGATCCAGATCGGGCTGGCGCCGTGC
Source organism: Arthrobacter sp. (assembly GCF_031988865.1). Taxonomy (NCBI): domain Bacteria; kingdom Bacillati; phylum Actinomycetota; class Actinomycetes; order Micrococcales; family Micrococcaceae; genus Arthrobacter; species Arthrobacter sp. The sequence continues at coordinate 29,452 of NZ_DALZXY010000029.1, read as the reverse complement.
TCACCCTTCTCCGTGACGCGGGAAATCATGCAGGCCAGCGCGGCGCTCGCAGAGGTCCACGACGTCCGCCTGCATACCCACCTCGCCGAAACCATGGACGAGGAAGCCTTCTGCCTGGAGATGTTCGGCCTGCGGACGGTCGATTACCTGGAAAGCGTCGGCTGGCTGGGGCACCGCACCTGGCTGGCACACGGGGTGCACTTCAACGACGATGAAATTGCCAGGCTGGGGGCTGCCGGCACCGCCGTCGCGCACTGCCCGACGTCGAATATGCGCCTGGCCTCGGGGATCGGCCGGATGGCAGAACTCGAGGACGCCGGAGCGCCCGTGGGGCTGGGTGTGGACGGCTCGGCCTCCAACGACGCCTCCAACCTCATCCTGGAAGCGCGGCAGGCCCTGTACCTGCAGCGGCTGCGCTACGGCGCGGAAGCGATCACCCCCGGGCGTGTCCTGGGGTGGGCCACCCGCGGCTCGGCCCGCGTGCTGGGGCGGACCGACATCGGTGAGCTGGCCCCTGGCAAGCAGGCAGACCTGGCCCTTTTCCGGCTGGATGACCTGCGATTCTCCGGCTCCCACGATCCGCTCTCCGCCCTGCTGCTCTGCGGGGCGGATCGGGCCGACCGGGTGATGGTGGGCGGGGAGTGGAAAGTGGTCGACGGCGACCTCCCGGGCCTGGACCTGGAGGCACTCACTGCCCGGCACTCCGAGGCTGCCCGGCGGCTGGTGGCCGGCGCCTGAACCCGGTCCGGTGCACAGGTGCAGCGATTATGCTCTGCCAGCCGGCGCAGGGCAATGCCTAGCCACAATTTTGGTCAAATATTCGGAGAATTGCGGACGTTGAAAGGCCCCGCGGAAATGGAAACAGACCGGATCGGTAAAACCCTTGACATGCCGTGGAGCCTGACTCCAGACTATTCGAAATAGAAATTCCGCATTAAGAAAACTTCGCCGGAAACATCGAATCAAGTCGGTTTATGCCGATGGTCAAGGGTGTTCAGCGCCGGTGAAGTCCGCCCGAACCGAAAGCTGACCACCCGTGGCACCATCTTTTTCCCCGAATTTTCTCGCGGGATTCAACGCAGCATCATTTGCTGAAGCCGAAACAGCCCTGAAACCCTGCGTCGACATCCCCCGGTGGGTCTCGGAGATCGCGGCGGCGCGGCCGTTTGGGACACCTGCGGAACTGGTTTCCTTCGCCGAACTCGCCGCTCCCGGCTGGAGTGAAGCAGAAATCGACGCCGCCCTGGCCCACCATCCCCGCATTGGCGAGAGGGCCGAGGGCAACGGCAGCGAAGCGCGGTTCTCCCGCCGCGAACAGTCGGGAGTCCGGACCTCGGCGGATGTCCAGGAACTGCTGGCGGCCGGAAACCGGGCCTATGAGGAACGCTTCGGACGCGTGTTCCTTATCCGCGCCGCGGGCCGCAGCGCCGAGGAGATCCTCGCCGCGCTTTCCGCCCGGCTGGAGAACTCCCCGGAAGACGAACTCGCCGTTATCGCCGCGCAGCTGCGCGAAATCGCCATCCTCAGACTCGAAGGGCTCCTCAACCAGTGAAAAGCCAGATCACCACGCACGTCCTGGACACCGCCGCCGGCCGGCCGGCGCAGGGCATCCAGGTATCCCTGCAGACCGAGGGGGAAACGGGCTGGCAGGAAATCGCCGCCGGCACCACCGACGCCGACGGGCGCGTTACGGAACTGGGCCCGGACCGGCTGGAAGTGGGGACCTACCGCATCGAGTTCGCCACCGGGGCCTGGTTCGAAGCGTCCGGGACGCCGTCGTTCTTCCCCTCCATCAGCCTGACGTTCAACGTCACCGCCTCCGGGGAGCACTACCACGTGCCCCTTCTGCTAAGCCCGTTCGCCTATTCCACTTACCGAGGAAGCTGAGCCATGACTTCAACAACGCACGCCGCCGGAGCCGGCGGAACTGGTACCTCGCGGATTGTCCTGGGGCCCAACCAGTACGGCAAGGCCGAAGTCCGGCTGGTGAAGGTCACCCGTGACACGGCCCGCCACAGCCTCGAAGACCTCAGCGTCACGTCCCAGCTGCACGGCCACTTCGAAGCCGCCCACACCGAGGGCAACAACGCCAACGTGGTCGCCACGGACACGCAGAAGAACACCATCTACGCGTTCGCCCGGGACGGTGTTGGGTCACCGGAGGAGTTCCTGCTCCGCCTCGCCGGGCACTTCACCTCGGGCTATGACTGGGTCACCGGTGGGCGCTGGGCTGCCGAACAGTACTTCTGGAACCGGATCAACGATCACGACCACGCCTTCGCCAAGGACAAGAGCGAAATCCGCACCGCCGTCCTGCTGGCCGAGGGAGGGCGGAAGCACCTGGTCGCCGGGATCTCGGACCTGACCGTCCTGAAATCCACCGGCTCCGAGTTCCATGGCTTCCCGCGCGACCGCTACACCACCCTCAGCGAGACCACCGACCGGATCCTGGCCACCGATGTGAGTGCCAAGTGGCGGTACAACACGCTCGACGGCGTCGACTTCAACGCCACCTACGCCGCCGTGCGCACCGCGATGCTCGACGCCTTCGCCAACACGCATTCCCTGGCGCTGCAGCAGACCATGTTCGAGATGGGCCGGGCAGTGCTGGAAGCCCACCCGGAAATCGACGAGGTGCGGCTTTCGCTGCCGAATAACCACCACTTCCTCGTGGACCTCGAACCGTTCGGCCTGGACAATCCCGGTGAGGTCTTCTTCGCCGCGGACCGCCCCTACGGGCTGATCGAAGCCGCGGTCCAGCGCGAAGGCAGCACTGCGGATAACCCGGTGTGGAACACGATCGGAGGGTTCTGCTGATGATCCGGCGCAGGTCCGCCGCAGCCAAAGGATCCCGGCCGGCCCGTCCCGAAGACGAGGTGCTCCCGCTGGGCAGCATGTTCGCCTACGGGTTCCAGCACGTCCTGACCATGTACGGCGGCATCATCGCCCCGCCGCTGATCATTGGCTCCGCGGCCGGGATGGACTCGGCGGACATCGGCCTGCTGATCGCCGCCTGCCTGTTCGTCGGCGGCGCGGCGACCCTGCTGCAGACCATCGGCGTGCCCTTCTTCGGTTCCCAGCTTCCACTGGTCCAGGGCGTTTCCTTTGCCGGGGTAGCCACGATGACAGCCATCCTCAGCGGCGGAGGAGGCATCCAGTCCGTTTTCGGGGCGGTGATTGCCGCGTCGGTGATCGGCCTGCTCATTACGCCGATCTTCGCCAAGGTCATCCGGTTCTTCCCGCCGGTGGTCAACGGCGTTGTGATCACCACGATCGGGCTGACCTTGATGCCCGTTGCCGCGAACTGGGCCATGGGTGGCAACGCCAAGGCCGAGGACTACGGCAGCGTGTCCAACATCGGCCTGGCTGCCCTCACCCTGGCCGTGGTCCTGCTGCTCAGCAAGGTCGGCAGCGGCACCATCTCCCGGCTCTCCATCCTGCTGGCGATCGTGATCGGCACCGTCTTCGCCGTCGTCGTCGGCAAAGCGGACTTCTCCGCCGTCGGAGAAGGGCCGGTCTTCGCCCTGCCCAGCCCGTTCGCCTTCGGCATGCCGACCTTTGAGGTCGCCGCGATCATCTCCATGTGCATCGTTATCCTGGTGACGCTCACGGAGACGACGGCGGACATCCTGGCCGTCGGGGAAATCGTGGAAACCAAGGTCGATTCCAAGCGCATCGCCAACGGACTGCGCGCTGACATGCTCTCCAGCGCCATTTCTCCGGTGTTCAACTCCTTCACGCAGAGCGCTTTCGCGCAGAACGTGGGACTGGTGGCCATCACCGGTGTAAAGAGCCGCTTCGTGGTCAGCGCCGGCGGCCTGATCCTGGTGATCCTTGGCCTGCTGCCGGTCCTGGGCCGGGTGGTCGCGGCCGTTCCCACTCCGGTCCTCGGCGGAGCCGGAATCGTGCTGTTCGGCACCGTGGCGGCGAGCGGCATCCGCACGCTCTCCAATGTCGATTACAAGAACAACATGAACCTGATTATCGTCGCCGCGTCCCTGGGCTTCGGGATGATTCCGATCGCCGCTCCGGCGTTCTACGACCAGTTCCCGGCCTGGTTCAGCACCATCTTCCATTCGGGCATCAGCTCCGCTGCCGTGATGGCGATCCTGCTCAACATCCTGTTCAACCACATCAAGGCGGGCAACTCCGAGGACCCGAGTGTTTTCGCCGGCGCGCCGGTGCGCGTGATCCGGACCGACCAGCTTCGGATCCTGCGCGAAGGCGACCACATCAAGGACGGCAAGCTGGTGGACGTCGACGGGCAGGAAGTCGCCGTCGTCCCGCCGGAGCAGGCGCAGGACAGCCCGGGCATGAAGTAACGGTCATCACACCAACGGCCCCTGCGTTGGGATAACTCAGGGGCTGGGGGATATTGGCATTAAAGGCAGTCCTTGTTTTCACCGGCAGTCGGGGTTGGGTAAGCGAACGGATGAGTGAGGCAGAAATAGGGTGATATTCAACATCCAGCTGGTTGACTACTCCATGTCGTCACTGTCTCGAGGCAAGCGTGTGCCGACATAAAAGTATCCGGCGAGAGAAATGTATGGATTGTTACATTGCGCCGACTACTTATGTTTCCATGGCGGGTAGAGTGTGACACATTAAACACAACCGGGGGTAGTTATGGCCATCAAAGCACCTTATGAACCGACTGTAGCCAGTGGATTTGAAGAGACCCAAAAATATCTAGAATTTCTCAGGAGCGAGGCGCGTCCTCTGGAAATTAGACGGCTTATTGGATATTGGGGGTTTAAGGGTCGGGGTAAAAACAGTATAAATATAGTTACTGCTAATCTGGCCCAAATGGGTTTGCGTACGGAACCACCTTTTGATAGCGGGTCACTGGACAGTTTGGTGACAATTCAGAAGTTGAGTGAGGAAGCTGAGGCTTACGCCGAGCGACCCGATGATCACCTCCTCACTGTTTCACGGATTCCGTCAGCTTCCTTTGCTTTACCTAGGCAGTCAGATGATTCTGCTCCTGCGGGGATCGTTTATAGGGATACTTCCATAGCGGATGCTGTGACGATTATGTTGAAGTATGACTACTCGCAGCTTCCAGTTGTCGATTCAAAAGCGCGGCGAGATGTGTTGGGTGTTTTTACTTGGCAGTCTTATGCCCAAGCGACCCTCCGGGGTGAAAAGCCAACATCGGTGGGAGCGGCTTTGGTGACGCATCCGACCGTGGATCTCCATTCAGATTTGTTCGCAAGCGTGGAACCTATCGCTCGCGAGGGATACATACTTGTGACCTATCGAGGTTATTTGGCGGGTATTGTCACTGCCTCAGATCTCACTCTAGAATTTGAAGACTTGGCACTTCCGTTCCTGGCAGTTGGTCAATGTGAACAAGAACTCAAGCGTGTCGCGAAGGGGAAGTTGGCCCACGCGAAAGATGTGAAAGGAATCGAAGACTTAACGTTCGGCGGTCTTCAGTACTTTTATAAGGAAAACTGGGATTCTTTAGGATGGTCTCTCTCGTTGGATGAGTTCTTTGATTGGCTTGAGACGACCAGAAATCTTCGCAATTCTATTGCGCATTTCGACAACCAAGACAAGGACTCATCAAGCGAACTGGAAACAGTTCATCGCTTGACAAGATGGCTACGCTCCGTCATAACGAATCCAGAAGTGCTGAGTGATGGGGATGAAGCAGCGTCTGTCGGAAAAGCGCCCACCCCTTAGGAATGTTGAGGTAGCTAGGCCGGGAGCGACTGGAGAGCGCCCGGTCTAGACACCTCGCATTTTTCAGCCCCGGCAGGGGATGGGTGTGTGTCCCAAACCACAAGTGGTCAGGCTCCATTTTAGGAACCGACGAGCTGGAAAGTAGTCTCGTTCTTATGGCTCCATTCCGAAACAGCCGCGCTGCTGCGCTGCCCGCGAAACTCTCCCGCTCCTGGCTTCTGGCTTCCGCCGCGGATGAAGCGAACTTTGGGCCCGCCCTGGCCTCGGAAGCGGACTCGGTAGTCTTCGATATGGAAGACGCTGTCCCCGCCGGCGGAAAGGCCGAAGCACGCGAACGCGTGGTCGAGGCCCTGTCCACCGGGATGACCGCCTGGGTGCGCGTCAACGGCATTGAAACCGACCACTGGGCGGAGGACCTCGCGGCACTGTCCAAGGCCCCCGGCCTCCGCGGAGTCATGCTGGCCATGACCGAAAAGCCGGAGCAGGTCACGCACACTGCCATGCGGCTGCAGGCCGGAACGCCGGTCCTGGCGCTGGTCGAGTCTGCCGTGGGGATTGAGAACGCGACGGCGATCGCCAGCGCGCCGGGCACTTTCCGGCTTGCCTTTGGCGTGGGTGATTTCCGCCGTGACACCGGTGCCTCGGATGATCCGATGGCGCTGGCCTACGCCCGCTCGAAGCTTGTGGTCGCTTCCCGGGTGGGTCAGCTGCCGGGCCCCATCGATGGTCCGACGGTGGGCACGCTCGGCGAGAAGCTGCTCGATGCCTGCAAAGTCACTGCCTCAATGGGCATGACTGGCAAGCTCTGCCTGATGCCCGAGGCAGCGGACACCATTAACCAGGGCCTCTCACCAAGCGAATCGGAAATCGTCTGGGCGCACGAACTGCTGGACGCTCACGCCGCGGGCGCCGTCGTCGGCGACGGGTCCTACCTGCCGCGCCTGGCCCGTGCCCAGAAGATCTCCTCACTGGCAGATTCCTACGGGCTCTGGAACGCCTAAGCCCCAACGCCTGCCAGAAAGCCGCAGCCCACCCCCGGATCCGGGGGTGGGCTGCGGTTTTCTTGTCTCGTGCCCGGCTTAGCGCTCGACCAGGATGCCGTCTTCATCGGCATAAAGCACAGCGCCGGGCTGGAAGAGCACACCGCCAAATTCGACGGGGACGTCCACCTCGCCCACCGAGTCCTTGGCGCTCTTGCGCGGATTGGAGCCCAGTGCCTTCACGCCGAGGGGCAGCTTGGCGACGGCAGCGCGGTCCCGGATGGGCCCGTTGATAACGACGCCGGCCCAGCCGTTGGCCACGGCGGCTTCGGCAATCATGTCTCCCATCAGCGCTGAGTTCAGCGACCCGGCGCCGTCCACCACCAGGACAGCACCGTCACCGGGGGAGTTCAGGACGGACTTCACCAGACCGTTGTCTTCCAGGCAGCGGATGGTGCGCACGGGTCCGGTGAAGCTGATGTGCCCGCCCAGGTCCTGGAACTGCAGGGACACCGAGGCCAAGGCCTCGCCCTGTTGGTCATAGAGGTCTGCTGTGCTTATTTCCATGGCACACACTGTGTCACACCGCACCCGGCCGCCAGATGCAGGCCGCGCCGTGGTCAGCTGCGGCAGGCCGGTGCCCGGGCCTTGAGTAGATCAACGATGTCCAGCAGTTCTTCAACCGGACCCGAAGTTGGCGAGTCCTTCTCCTGCGGCCAGCCGCCGGGCAGACCTTCGTTGTAGTAGAGGCCGTCGCCCAGGAGCATAATGGCCCGGGCGATAGCCCGGTCGCCCACTTCGCCGAGCACCAGATTGAACCACTCACGGTGGATCTGCTGCAGCAGCTCGGATGCTGCTGGATCGGAGCCCTGTGCCAGCCGTACCGCGCCGATCAGCGCCCGGTCCAGGTCACTCCCGACATAGACCGAGGTGCGGACCAGGTACCTGGCCGGCCCTTCCGGATCGGTGCGCATCTGCTCCAGGTCTTCGGCCGCAAGTTCCTTCAGCCGCTCGAGCAACCCGGCAGCCAGGGCTTCCTTGTTCTTGAAGTGGTAAAGCAGTCCACCCTTGGAGACCCCGGCCAGCGCCGTTACGGCGTCGAGGGTGGCGCGGCCCGGACCTTCATTGATCAGCAGTTCCTCGTACGCGGACAGGACACGGTCCCGGGCGGATGTCTGTGCAGGCATGGCTTTACGGTACGCCATTCCATCCTGTACAGTCTAGACGGTACAGTAACGTTCGGCCGGTTTCGGCTGCGTGCTGTCGTGTCTTTTTTACCCACTTTTTCGGCAGGTAAGCCCTGTCGCGGCCAAGGAGGAATTGTGCCTGCGGTACTGGAACGGCCCGTGCTTGCGCGGGCTGGAAAGCGTGAATGGCTCGGATTGGCGGTCCTGATGCTCGCCGTCCTGCTGGTGGCGGTGGATAACACCGTGCTCAGCTTCGCCGTGCCGTCGCTGTCCCAGGCCCTGGCGCCCACCGGCACGGAGCTGCTGTGGATCATCGACATCTACGCACTGATCCTCGCCGGACTCCTGGTCCCGATGGGCAGCCTGGGGGACCGGTTCGGCCGGCGGAAAATGCTGATGATCGGCACGGCCGGCTTCGGCCTGGTCTCCATGGGCGCGGCTTTTGCGCCCTCGGCGGAAGCCCTGATCGGCGCCCGTGCCCTGCTCGGCTTCTTCGGCGCCATGCTGATGCCCGCCACCCTGTCCATCATCCGCAACATGTTTGTGGTGCCCGGCCAGCGCCGGATCGCCATCGCCATCTGGGCTGCCGGTTTCTCCGGCGGAGCGGCCCTGGGGCCGATTGTCGGCGGCACGCTGCTGGAGCATTTCTGGTGGGGATCGGTCTTCCTGCTGGCCGTACCGGTGCTGATCCCGCTGCTGGTCTTCGGCCCGCGGCTGCTGACCGAGTCCCGCGACCCGAATCCGGGCAAGATCGACCCGCTCAGCATCGGGCTGATCATGGCCACCATGTTCCCGCTGGTTTACGGCATCAAGACCGTCTCCACGCACGGACTTGGCACGGCTTCCCTCGTGCCGATGGCCATTGGCCTGCTCTTTGGCGCTGCGTTTGTGCGCCGCCAGCTGCGCCGCCCCGAGCCGATGCTCGACGTCAGGCTGTTCCGGAACCCCGTCTTCAGCGGCTCCATTTCCGCGAACCTGCTCAGCGTCTTCGCCCAGGTGGGCTTCATTCTCTTCCTCTCCCAGCACCTGCAGCTGGTCCTGGGGCTGTCTCCGCGGGACGCCGGCCTGATGATGCTGCCCGGCCTGGCGCTCACCATCGTGTCCGGCCTGGCCGTCGTGAAGGTGGTGCGCCGGGTACGGCCGGCCTACGCCGTGGCAAGCGGGCTGGTGTTCAGCGCCATCGGATACACCGTGGTGCTGCTGACCGGACAGCAGGACAACCCGCTCGGCCTGATCATCGCCTTTATGATCCTGGGCATCGGGGTTGGCTCGGCTGAGACCATCTCCAATGACCTCATTCTTGCCAGCGTGCCCCCGGCCAAGGCAGGTGCTGCATCCGCTATTTCCGAAACCGCGTATGAAGTCGGCGCGGTCCTTGGCACAGCGGTGCTGGGCAGCATCCTGACGGCGGGCTACCGCAACGGCATCGTCCTGCCGGAGGGCATGGATCCGACGGCGGCCTCCGCGGCCTCGGAGACCCTCGGCGGGGCCGTGGAAGCAGCCAAATCCCTGGCCGGCCCCCAGGCGGCGGACCTTCTGGCCTCCGCCCAGGCGGCGTTCGACTCGGGTGTGGTCGCGACGTCGACCATCGGCATCCTGCTGATGCTGGTCGCCGCCGGTGCGGCCCTGGTCGCGCTGCGCAGCGTGGCACCGGACAGCGGGGAACCCGCTGCGGACGAGCAGCCCGCGGTTTCCGCCGGCGGCAACACGAACTAGCGAAGCCCGTACCCCGGGCGGGCGGGAACTTACAGGTCCCGCTCGCCCGGGTGCACAATCAGCACCGGACAATGGGCATGTGCCGCCGCGGCTGAACTGACAGAGCCGAGCAGCAGCCCGGCGAAACCGCCGCGTCCGCGGCTGCCCACCACCAGCATCTCCGCGTCCCGGCTAGCTTCGACCAGCACCTGGACCGGCTGGCCGGCCACCGCCGTTTTGGTCAATCCCTTCGGGAGGTCCGGCCCAAAGGCCTCCTGCAGGGTTTCGTCCAGGGCGGACTCAGCCTCCACCCGGGGCGTCCACTCCGTCGAAGCAATCGGGACGGCAAGGGCCACCGGATAAGACCACACAGTCACAGCCTGGATGTGGCACTGCAGCAGGCCCGCGAGCCGGTGGGCCGTCCGCAGCGCGATCAGTGAGAGTGCGGAGCCGTCCACCCCGACCACGATCCGTTTGCTCTTGACCTCGTTCATTGGTCCATCCTGTCTTCGCACGCAGTAGGTGATACCCCTGCGGAAAGTCTGCCCCCTGGCGGCGCGTTCCGATAGGCCGGCAGATGCCGGAGCGGCCCTTCGCCCCCTGCCCGCGGGATCCTTGTCTCGGCCGTGCACAACGTAACGGATTCTCCCTGCCGGGGCAGCGGTCCGTACGATCAGGGAATGCCTGCCGTTTCCGCTCCGCGTCCCCGCGCCCTGGGGGCCGGCTTGTTGCTGGTCCTGGCATTCCTGGCGGCCACCGGTCCATTCACCACAGACCTGTACCTGCCATCCTTCCCGGAAATCGCCAGGGACCTGGGGACTTCTGCGTCGGGCGTGCAGCTCACGCTGACTGCGTTCCTGATCGGCATGGCTGCCGGCCAGCTCGCGTTTGGGCCGATCTCCGACCGCTACGGCAGGTTCCGTCCGTTGATGCTCGGCTCAGCGGTGTTTGTGCTGGCCTCGGTGGTGTGCGCGCTCGCCCCGAACCTGGAGATCCTGATTGGCGCCAGGTTTGTGCAGGGCCTCTTTGCCGCCGCCGGGCCGGTCATCGCCCGGGCCGTGGCTTCGGACCTGACCTCGGGTGCTGCTGCTGCCCGGACCTTCAGCCTGTTGATGACCATTGGCGGGGTTGCTCCCGTCCTGGCGCCCGCGCTGGGCGGGGTGCTCACCGGACTCTGGGGCTGGCGGGGTGTCCTCTGGACGCTGGCCGGGATCTCAGCCCTGATGTTTGTCTGTGCCGCCGCCGTGGTGCGCGAAACCCTGCCGGTGGAAAAGCGAACCCCCGGCCCGGCCTTCAAAGGGCTGGGCCTGGTGGTCCGCCGCCGCCGCTTTCTGGGCTACGTCCTGCTCTTCGCAAGCTCTTTCGGCGTGCTGATGGGGTACATCTCCGCGTCCCCCTTCATTTACCAGAGCCTTATGGGGCTGTCGCCGCAGGTCTACGGCCTGCTGTTCGGGCTCAATGCCGCCGGAATGGTAAGTGCGGGGTTCATAGCAGCCCGCCTGACCCGCCGGGTCCCGGCCCGGCGGATGGTGGTCAGGGCAGTCACGGTCCTGATCGGGGTGTCCTTCAGCATGCTCGTGATGGTCCTGTCCGGAGTGCCGCCGCTGCTGCTGGCCATCCCGCTGTTCTGCCTGGTCTGTTCAATGGGGTTCATTATGGGCAACACGACGGCCCTGGCGCTCGCCGAGGCGGCCGGTGCCACCGGCAGCGGATCGGCTGTCCTGGGTGGAGCGCAGTTCCTGATGGGCGCCGTGGTTTCACCGCTGACCGGACTTGGGGGCGAGTACTCCGCGCTTCCCCTGGCCCTGGTACTGCTCGGTTCCGCGCTGTCGGCCGGGACCGCCGTCTTGCTCACCCGCGATCAGCGTCCCGCGTAGACTGGCGGGACCATGCGACACATGAACAAGTACCGCACGCCCATTGTTTGGCTGCTCATCATTGCCCTCGTCGGAAGCATCAGCGTCGGCTTCCTTGGCCTCTTCCTCTAGCCGGTATCCGCCAGGTTGAACCCAAACCGCCCCCACCCCTAAGGTGCTAAGTAGGCTTACCAAATCGGTTGGCGGGCCGCTGCAGGCGGCTCCAGGTCCATGAACTGTGGAAAGTGGGGAAACCTTAATGGCCAAGGAACAGGCAGCAGACCAGTACACCTTCCAGAACCCGGTCACCCGGTATCCGTCCATCTCGCCGCCCAAGCAGGACCAGCCCGAACCGGGGCTCGACGCGGACCTTGAACCGCAGACGGACCGCGGTGAGGATTCCTACCGCGGCACGGGACGGCTCGAGGGGCGCAAGGCCCTGATTACCGGGGCGGATTCCGGAATCGGCGCGGCGGTGGCCATCGCGTTCGCAAGAGAAGGGGCCGACGTCGCACTGGCCTACCTTCCGGAGGAAGAGGAGGATGCCGCCCACGTTATGGCCGTCATCAGGGATGCCGGGCGCACCGCCGTCGGGCTTCCCGGAGACGTGCGGGATCCGGCGTACTGCGCCCAGGTGGTCCAGGACGCGGTCGACGGACTGGGCGGGCTCGACATCCTGGTGAACAACGCCGGCAAGCAGATCGCCGTGGAAAGCCTCGAAGACCTCAGCGACGAGCAGCTTGACGACACGTTCAAGACCAACATCTACTCCTTCTTCCGCATCACCAAGGCAGCACTTCCGCACCTGCCGGCGGGCTCGAGCATCATCAATTCGACGTCGATCCAGGCCTACAGCCCCTCGCCGCACCTGCTGGACTATGCCAGCACCAAGGCGGCCATCAACAACTTCACCAAGGGCCTCTCACAGCAGCTGGCACCCAAGGGGATCCGGGTCAATGCCGTAGCACCGGGGCCATTCTGGACCCCGCTGCAGGTCTCCGACGGTCAGCCCAAGGAGGCCCTGCCGGAGTTTGGCAAGAACACCCCGCTGGGCCGCGCCGGACAGCCGACGGAACTTGCGCCGGCCTACGTGTTCCTGGCTTCCGCGGAATCCAGCTACGTGGTGGGTGAAACGCTGAACGTCAACGGCGGAATGCCCAGCCCCTAACCTGGGCACAGCAAAACGGGGCCGCCTCCAGTTGGAGGCGGCCCCGTTTGCTGTTTTGGGGTTCCCGGTTAGGCCGGTGCCTGGGCCGGAGGGAACTGGGCGCGGTCCACCCGGCGGTGGAAGCGCATGCCGGCCAAGCCACCCAGCAGGGCGCCGACCAGGCTCACGGTGAGGCTGGCAGCGAGGGCAAGCCAAGCACCACCCGAAATGCTGCCCAGATCCTGGGGCAGCGGGGCCACGGAATTCAACTGGGTGATGCTGCGGATATCGTTGCCGAAAATCAGGCCCACGATGATGACGACGGCGGCGGCGACCAGTGCCCAGAGCCACACGGCCAGGCCCTGCTTCAGGCCGTTGAACCGTGCCATCCGCCCGGCGACATACCCGCCGGCGTAGTACGCGAGAAGCAGGACGGCCAGCGCGATAATGGCACCCACCAGGCCTGCTGACTGGTCCGCCGATGCCTGGTCAAGGGCCGCACCAAGGTCCGTGTCCGTGGAAACGCCGACGGCGGCACCGATCGCTGCCGCTGCTGCGGAGAGCAGGACGACCATGCCTGTCGCCGTCAGCCAGCCAAAGAAAGCCGACCCAAACTTCATGCCGCCAAAACGCTCGCGCTCCGCGGCCAGCAGCGCTTCGCGGTTGGGCAGGCCCTGCGCCCGCGGGCCGCGGCCGGTGCGTTCGTGCCGATCGACGACCTCGGCCTGCTCCGGTGTGGTTCGGCCGGTACGGTAGGCGGCATCGTTGGGGTCACGGGTACCGGTGACTTCGGCGTCGTACCGCCTCGTGTCAGCGGTCCCTAAAACCTGGGTATCGTTTCGGCGGGTGCCTGGGGCGCCGAGGACCTCGGTGTCGTTCTGCCGGGTGCCGCGGGTGCCGAGGACTTCGGTGTCGTTCGGACGGTTGCCGCGGGTGCCTGGGGCGCCGAGGACTTCGGTGTCGTTCTGCCGGGGCCCAGCGGCTTCGCCGGTGTCTAGCCGACGGGTCACGTCAGGTTCGTTGCCCTTGGCGGTTTCGTCCTCGCGTGCAGCGAGGTCTTCCGCCTGCCGCCTACGGTCGCCTGCGGCTGTGCTGCCTGAATCCGTACTCATCTGCTGCTCCTTGCCGTTGATTGGTTCCGGACTGAAGATGACTTCGTAAGCAACCTTACTGTATGGCTGCCGGACGCAGGCGCGTCCGGGCAGAGACCGCCTGCGCGCCAGCAGCGGGCGTTCGGGTTGCCGTGCCGGATGCGAGACTGGAGCCCATGGACACGGATCTTTTTATTACAGTAGTCGCCGGGCTGCTGATCGCGGTGGGTGTGGCAGGCATCGTGGTTCCGGTGCTGCCGGGCAGCATCCTGATCCTGCTCAGCCTCCTGGGCTGGGCCATCGGCGTCAGCAGCGGGGCCGGCTGGTGGTCCTTTGCCGTCGGAGCGTTGTTTGCCCTGACTGGAATGTCCGCCAGCACCGTCCTTACCGGCCGCCGCCTGAAGCAGCGGCAAATTCCCAACCGGTCCGTGCTGATCGGCCTGGCGGCCGGGATCGTGGGGATGTTCGTGATCCCCGTGGTCGGACTGATCGCCGGCTTTGCGGCCGGGCTCCTACTCAGCGAGCTCGTCCGGCAGCGCAGTCTTTCCGCGGCAGCGTCCTCTTCCTGGGCGGCGCTCAAGGCCACCGGACTGGGGCTGCTTGTGGAGCTGGCGCTCGCCCTGGCAGCGGGAACCACCTGGGTGATCGGCGTCTGGGTCCACTTCGCCACACGCTAGCGGCGTTGCAGGGGCCCTGGCGGTGTCACTTGATGGCGTTCGGGTGTTTCGCCAGGGGAGTGACCTTGATTTTCATGTAGGGATACATGGGAAAACCACTGAGGATGCGATGAAGTTCGTCGTTGTCGGAGACGTCGTAAACGGAGTAGTTTGCGTACTCACCAACAACCCGCCAGATATCCTGCATCTTTCCTTCACGCTGGAGATTGCCGGAGTATTCCTTTTCCAGGGTGGTGAACTCGGCTTTCACCTCGTCCGACATCGACTCGGGGAAGGTGACGTCCATCCGTGCCAGAAAGAGCATTAGCTCGCCTCCAAGGGGTGTGATCTGCGTGCTGAAACCGGGGGAGAGCCGGATTAGATCACTATAGTCCCGCGTTCGAGCCTTGCCGTTCAGTCCAGGACAAGGCCCGCCGGCCGCGGAGGCTCGGGATGCAGGGATGTCAGGATATCCAGTACGGCCTGGGTTGCCCGGTTCGGTTTGCGCCGGTGAATGAGGGTCGCCGTCAGGTACTGGGCGGTCCCGGCCAGCGGCACAAGCCGCAGCCCCGGTGTAGCCACGTGCTGGACAGAGGACACGGTCAGGGTAACCCCTACTCCGGCAGCCACGAGCCCCAGGATTGTGTAGGAATCAGGAGCCTCCTGGGTAATCTTCGGGATAAAACCGGCCTTGGCGGCCAAATGGATCCCCATATCGCGCACTGTTGAACCCTGCTGGGCGGGGAACATAACCCAGGGCTCACCGGCGAGATCCATGAGGTCGATTTCCTCCTGACCGGCGAGCCAATGGTCCGTGGAGACCCCGACCAGGACGCGCTCGTATTCGAAGACCCTGTCGACCAAACCCGAGTAGGTGAGGGGGCGACGGCCGAAAGCCAGGTCAAGGTCGCCCGCAGCCACGAGCGACGGGGCGGAACCCGCGTAGACCATTGAGCGCAGGCGGAGTTCAACACCGGGGACGTCCCGCCGCACGGCACGGGTGATCCCCGGCAGCCACGGCCTGGATGAGGCTCCGGCGTACCCAAGGGCCACGGACCCCAGGACGGGGGCTCCTTCTTCCTCGATGGCCCGCCCCATAAGCCGGGCAGCCTCCACGGCCTGCCTGGCATAAGGCAGGGCGGCAGCCCCAGCTGGAGTCAGCTTCACGGCGCGGGTGGTTCGGTCCAGCAGTGTCTGGCCAAACTCCGTTTGGAGCCTGCGCAGCCACTGGCTCATCACGGGCTGTGCCACTCCCAGCCGCTCCGCGGCCCGGGTGAAATGGAGCTCTTCGGCGATCGTGACGAAGGCCTGAAGCAATTTAAGGTCCACGCTGCCTCCCGGCGGATATTTCATTCAGATTACGCATGAAAGTATGCCGTATTCATCTTGGACAGTTGTAATAGCCATAGGCAGTATTAGTCGGTATGGGCCAGTTCACAGTGGTGCATGAAATCCATCACTGCACTGTTCCAAGTTCGTGACGTATCGGATGGCGCCATCAATACACCTTTTAGATCTAAGGGGAGGCACACAACCATGGATGCCCCGCAGTCGCCGCGCTGGCGCCGTCGTCCTGAACCGTCCACCTGGGGTGACTTCGGCCCCGATGACGCTTTGGGCCGCATGAACCTGCTGACCCCGGCCAAAGTGGCAGAGGGCCTTGCCGAGGTGCGCGATGGGAGGGCGTTCGCCCTGGGCCTGCCGCTGACCCTTCCCGGGGGAAGTTCCCTGAACGCCAACCGGCTTCCTCCGATCCACCGCCCCAACCTGCGGGGGAGCAAGCCGAACGTAAACTGCGTTTTCGACACTCCCGGCGCCACCGACGTCATGAATGACGACCTCGTTGTGCTCCACACCCAGTACTCAACCCAATGGGACGCGCTCGTACACGTCGGCTCGATGTTCGACGCCGACGGCGACGGCGTACCCGAGCCGGTCTACTACAACGGCTTCAGGGCCGGCGTTGAGGTCCTCGGCCCCAGCGACGCAGCCGACTGCGGAATCCCCGGCCCCGGTGGAGCAACAACCGCAGACCTTGGCCCGTTGGGCATCGGCACGCTGGCCGGCCGGCCGGTACAGGGCAGGGCCGTGATGGTGGACCTCGCCCACCACTTCGGAACTGACGCCCGCGTGGTCGGTTTCGCGGAGATCCGTGCCGTACTCGAGGCCGACGGCATCGAGGTGCGCCCGGGGGACATCGTTACCATTCATACCGGCTTCGCCCAGCGTGTCCTTGAGATGGGCGGGGCCCCAGACGCCGGGGTGCTCCACAATTACGGCGCAGTCCTCAACGGCCGGGACCAGGAGCTGCTGGACTGGATCACCAACTCCGGGATTGCCGCCATCGCTGCCGACAACTACGCCGTCGAGCTGTATCCGGCCCTCCCTGCGCCCGGGCCGGCATCCATCCTGCCGCTGCACGAGCACTGCCTCTTCAAGCTCGGGGTGCAGCTGGGCGAACTCTGGTTCCTGACCGAACTGGCCGCCGCTCTGCGCGCCGCCGGCCGGACAGCCTTTTTGCTGACTGCGCAGCCACTGAACCTTCCAGGGGCGTCTGGTTCACCCCTGAATCCAATAGCCACGATCTAAGGAGCCCCGTGTCCTCCGAATCCTCCCGCCCAACAACCGGCGAACGGGTCCTCGTTACCGGCGGCGCCAACGGCATCGGCGCAGCTATCGCCGACCGCTGCCGCCAGGATGGCTATGAGCCGGTCATCCTCGATCAGCAGGGCGACGGCGTCATCCACTGCGATCTCCGGGATCCCGAATCCACCGCCGCGGCCCTGGAGCTTGCCCTCGCCGACGGCCCGATCACCCGTCTGGTTAACAACGTCGGCGCTGTTTTCCCGCACTCCGTCCAGGATCAGACCCTGCAGGAATTTGATGCAGCGTTCGCCCTGAACCTGCGCTCGGCATTCCAATGCGTCCAAGCATTGCTCCCGGGCATGCGTGAGTCCGGGCTCGGCCGCATCGTCTCGATGTCCTCTCGGGCGGCCCTGGGCAAGGAACTCCGTGCCGCGTATGCCTCCACCAAGGCCGGCTTGCTCGGACTAACCCGAGTAGTGGCCCTGGAAGAGGGGCGGTACGGCATTACCGCGAACGCAGTGGGGCCCGGGCCGATCGCCACCGATTTGTTCCGGAACGCCAATCCGGACGGCTCACCCCAGACCCGGAGCATCATCGAGTCCGTGCCGGTTCAGCGCATGGGCACCCCGGAGGATGTCGCCCACGCAGTGTCCTATCTGCTGGATGAGCGCAGCGGCTTTGTGACCGGCCAGACCCTCTATGTCTGCGGCGGCCTGACTGTAGGACGTGTCGATGTCTAAGCCAGCCCCCGCCCCGGTTGCGATCGTCGGGGGCGGGTCCATCGGCGTCGCCTTTGCCGTGGTTTTCGTTCGGGCGGGCCACCCGACGACGATTACCGATCCTGATCCCGGGCGCCGCGCAGCAGTTCCGGACGAGGTGGCAGCCAAGCTGGCGTCCCTGGCGGACGCCGGCCTGCTGACGGAGGATCCCGGCCTGGTCGCCGGACGGGTCACGGTCTCACCGACGGTCGCCGAGGCGGTGGAGGGCGCGGTCCTGGTTCAGGAATGCGCTCCGGAACGTCTCGACATCAAGCGTGCGCTGTTCGCGGAACTGGGGAAACTCACCGGTGAGCGGACGATCCTGGCGAGCTCGTCGTCGGCCATCCCTGCCTCCCAGGTCGCGGAGGGGCTTCCCTTCGCTGACCGCATCCTCGTGGCGCATCCCGGCAACCCGCCGTTCCTGCTCCCGATCATCGAACTCGTGCCATCCGGGGAGACTCGGCCGGATCTGGTCGAGGAAGCCCGCCGCCTGTACACGGACGCCGGGATGTCCCCGGTGCTCGTGGCCAAGGAAGTCGAAGGGTTCATCTTCAACCGGCTCCAAGGTGCCGTGCTGCGCGAGGCCTACGCACTGGTGCGCGACGGCGTCGCCACCGTCGAGGACATCGACACAGTGATGCGCGATGGCCTGGGCCGGCGCTGGTCCTTTATGGGCCCGTTCGAAACCGTCGACCTCAATACCCGCGGGGGCATTGCCGCCCACGCCGAGAAGATGGGGCCGGCCTACGAGCGGATGGGTGCAGAGCGCGGGCAGCACGACCCATGGACCCCCGAGCTCGTGGCGGAAGTCGCTCAGCAGCGCCGCACCGTCCTGCCCCTCGATGAGTGGGAAGGCCGGGTCGCCTGGCGCGACCGGCAGCTCGCCGCCTCTCATCGCGGACACCTTCCGCATAGCAGCATCAACAACTACCACCCACCCAGAAGAGGGAACATGACAACGACACCTCAGACGCGCCGTAAGGGAAATGTCCTTGACCGGACTGCAGGTTTCTTTACCAACCTGATGGACAAGTACCTGCCTGATCCGCTGGTCATCGCCATCATCCTGACCGGCCTGACCATGATCCTGGCCGTCCTCTTCCAGGGCAGCTCCCCGATGGAGGTCATCAATTACTGGGGTGGCGGCTTCTGGGATCTGCTTGCGTTCACGATGCAGATGACCGTGGTGCTCCTGGCCGGCTACATCCTGGCCAAGACCCCGCTCGTCGACCGGCTGCTTGATGTCCTGACCAGCCGGGTCTCCTCCCCGTATGTCGCCATTGCCGTCGCAACACTGGTCGGCGGTATCGGCAGCTGGCTGAACTGGGGTTTCGGCCTGGTCATGGGTGGCATCGTCGCCCAGAAACTGGGGATGAACGTCAAGGGTCTGCACTACCCCCTGGCCATTGCGGCGGGCTACTCAGGCTTTGCCGTGTACGGCATCGGACTCTCCGGGTCGGTTCCGCTGCTCATCGCCACCGAGGGACACTTCCTGCAGGACCAGATTGGTCTGGTGCCGCTCGCGGACACGATCTTCTCGCCGTACCTGCTGCTCACCAACCTTGCCGTGATCGTGCTCCTGCCCCTGTTCAACATGGCCCTGCACCCCAAGGACCCGAGCAGGATCAAGGAGCTGGACCGTTCCACTGTCAACGTGAGCAAGCCGGTGGCGCCCACCGGCCAGCGCTCCACCCTGGCCGCCAAGCTGAACAACAGCCCGGTCATCGGCATCGGCATCGGCGTGCTCGCACTCGTCTACGCGGTCAACTACTTCTTCCAGGGCGGCACGCTGAACCTGGACGCCGTGAACTTTATGTTCCTGTTCCTGGGCATCTTCCTCTTCGCCCGTCCGTCCGCCTTCCTCAATGCGGTTAACGACGGCGTCCGGATCGTCGCCGGCATCATCATCCAGTACCCGTTCTATGCCGGCATCATGGGCATTCTGGTGGGCTCGGGACTCGTAGTGTCCTTCGCCAATGCCTTCGGAGCCTTCTCCACCGCGGAAACCCTGCCGTTCTGGTCGTTTATTTCCGGCGGCATCATCAATCTCCTCGCTCCCTCAGGCGGCGGCCAGTGGGCAGTCCAGGGGCCCGTCATGATGGAGGCAGCCCAGGCTCTTGGCGCCAACAACGCGGCGACGGCGGTGGCCGTGCAGATTGGCGATCAGTGGACCAACATGGTCCAGCCGTTCTGGATCCTTCCGGTCCTGGCGATTTCGGGACTGAAGCTGCGGGACGTTATGGGCTACATGGTCCTGATCCTCGTTTTCCTCGGCCTGATCTTTGGCACCTCCGTCCTCCTGTGGGGCTACCTGGCTGTCTGATCCCTTCCCTTCCGAAAGCATCCCTCGAGAGGAGAGAAGCCCTTGCCCTTCCTGATTGAGACTTTTGACGCCCCGGAACGTTCCCACATCCGCCGCGAGCGGTACCAGGAGCACCTGGACTTCCTGGCCGAGCAGGCTGATCTGCTGCTCGCCTGCGGCGCGAAACTGTCCGACGACGGCGCGTCAGCCGACGGCGGGATCTACCTGGTGAACGTGGAGACCCGCGACGAAGCGGAGTCCTTCATTGCCCGCGATCCCTTTATGCAGGGCAATCTGTTTCGCGACGTCGTTGTCCAACGCTGGCGGAAGGCATACCTCGGAGGCGAGAGCTTCCTGTAGCGAGAGGTGCTGCGAACTGAATGGGCGCTGTTTGGGAGCCTGGACGCTGAGCCAGTCTCCCGGACAGCGCCCATTCGGCGTTGTCCGGGGCTGTCCGGGGTCCCCTGCCGCAGGGGCCGGGCGCAACGCCGGCGTTCGTCATAAAGCGACCCGGAGAAATTTAGCTTGTGTGCTCGGTCACATCGGCCATATAGTTCCAGTAGTTCTCTATACGAAACAAGTGTTCGATTATCGAACTGGCTGGCGAGTGTGTGACCCACGAAAAACTGGGTCGTACCCGAACGAGGCCCTGCACGCAGAAGATTGGCGGACCGGGTTTTTGTCATAAAAAGAAAAAGCTGTGTCGCCAGTCACGGTTAGCGGTATCTTGGCGACTGGTTACCGACCGTTCTTTCAGTAATCCCTTCCCCCAGCCATAGACAACGGAGTTTCAATGACTACAAAGAGCGCGTCCGCTGCGCCGTCCCAGCGGATGAGCCGGGAGGAACGCAAGGTACTTGCGGGCACCCTGGTTGGTACCACTATCGAGTGGTACGACTTCTTCATTTATGCCCAGGCCGCCGGCTTTGTCCTGGCCACGCTGTACTTTGCCCCGCTGGGCGAGGGCAGCGCGCTGGCACAGATCGTTTCCTTCGCCTCGATCGGTATCAGCTTCCTGTTCCGCCCGCTCGGTGCCATCGTCGCCGGCCACCTGGGCGACAAGCTGGGCCGCAAGCAGATGCTGGTGTTCACCCTGATCATGATGGGCGCCGCCACGGCGCTGATCGGTGTGCTGCCTACCTACGCGCAGATCGGCGTCGCGGCTCCGATCCTGCTGCTGGTTCTGCGCATCCTGCAGGGCTTCTCCGCCGGCGGCGAATGGGGCGGTGCCGCACTGCTCTCCGTCGAGCATGCTCCCATCAATAAGCGCGGTTTCTTCGGGGCCTACCCGCAGATCGGTGTGCCGGTCGGCATGATCCTGGCAACCTTCGTGATGTTCGTGATCTCCACGTCGATGAGCGAGGAAGCCTTCCTCGAATATGGCTGGCGGATCCCGTTCCTTCTCTCCGTCGTCCTGATCCTGGTTGGCTACTTCATCCGCCGTTCGGTCGATGAGAGCCCGGTCTTCAAGGAAATGCAGCAGCGCAAGAAGGAATCCTCCGCTCCGCTGGGGCAGCTCTTCAAGTACAACTCCCGCGAAGTCATCCTCGCTGCACTGATCTTCATTGCCAACAACGCCGCGGGCTACCTGGTGATCGCCTTCTTCGCCTCCTACGCCGGCAAGACCCTGGGCATGGAGCGTCCGGCCGTGCTGCTGGCCACCACCATCGGGTCCTTCGGCTGGCTGATCTTCACCATGTACGGCGGTATGCTCTCGGACAAGATCGGCCGGGTCCGAACCTTCCAGATCGGCTACGCGTGGGTGTTCCTCTGGGCGATTCCGATGTTCCTGCTGATTGACACTGGCAACATCGTGCTGTTCGCCGTGTCCATCTTTGTGCTGACCATCGGCCTGGGTCTCTCCTACGGACCGCAGTCCGCACTGTACGCAGAGATGTTCCCGGCCCGTGTCCGCTACTCCGGTGTCTCCATCGGCTACGCCCTCGGCGCGATCCTCGGCGGTGCGTTCGCCCCGATGATTGCCCAGCTGCTGCTGGATCAGACCGGCTGGTCCGGGTCGATTGGCATCTACATCATGGTGCTCTGCGTAATCTCCTTCGTGGCAGTGACCATGGTCAAGGAAACCAAGGGCGCAGACCTCGGTGTTGACGAGTCCCACCGGGTTCCGAAGGCCGGCTAACTGATCCGCTGCCTGACCCCAGAGTAAAAACAGAGACCGGCCCCTTGGAGCGTCAAGGGGCCGGTTTTCTGTCTGTAGCTAGGGTGATGGCTGTGGTGGCGGCTGCGGAACCAAGCCGCTGCCGGACTCATTCGAAACAGCGTGATAGACATGGACGTTTAGCCTGCGCTAACGCCAGCGGCGGTTCAGGTGCGGGCTTTCCAATAGATGGAAGGACGCAATGATGCTTGGTACCTCCCGGCAAACGCAAAGGCGGGAACGCACTGCCCGGTTCGGGTTCGCCTTCATCGGCGTCCTGCTTATTGCGGCCAACCTCCGGGTGTCCTTCGTCAGTGTTGGGCCGGTCCTCTCAAACATCAGCAGCGACCTGGAGCTGTCCACCACAGCAGCAGGGTTCCTCACTGGCCTTCCGCTCATTGCCTTCGCAGTCTTCTCGCCCATGGCGCCCGGGTTCGCGGCCCGGCTGGGCCTTGACCGGGCAATGTGGGTATCACTGCTCTTCCTCGCTCTGGGCATTGTGCTCCGCTCCCTGCCGGTGTCCGGTTTTCTCTGGGCGGGCACGGCGATGATCGGTCTGGGCGTAGCGTTCCTCAACGTCCTGGTTCCCTCGCTGGTGAAGCGGGACTTCCCGTTGAAGGTCAGCCAGGTCACCGGCAGCTACACGGCAGTGCAGGCGGGCATCGCCGCGATCGGTGCCGCACTGGTTGTTCCGGTGGCACAGACTTCCCCGGCAGGATGGCGGCTTGCCCTGGGGATTTGGGCCGGAATGGCGCTCATCGCGATGGCGGTGCTTCTGCCGTGGCTGCGCCGGCATGTCTCCGAGAACAAGAGCGCGTCCCCAGAGGACGTTTCCTACCGGTCGCCCTGGAGCTCGGCTTTGGGCTGGCAGGTGACCTTGTTTATGGGCCTGCAGTCGATCGCTTTTTACGTCTTGATGGGCTGGCTGCCCACCATCGAACAGGACCACGGCGTTTCCGCCACCACCGCAGGCCTCCACCTGTCCTTGTTCCTTCTCATCAATGTCTTCGCCAGCCTCGCCGCCGGGAGCCTGCTGCACCGGGGAACGGATCAGCGGCTGATCGCCTTCGTCAGCGGCGCGTTGATGGTGGTGACGTTCCTCGGGCTGGCCGTGGCGCCGGGAATCACGTTGCTGTGGGTGGTGGTCGGCTCGGTGGGGTGCGGCAGCCTCATTGTCATCGCCCTGTCACTGTTCAGCCTGCGGAGCCTGAATTACCCGCAGGCGGCGTCCTTGTCCGGCATGGCACAGTGCGTCGGCTATGGCCTGGGCGCGATGGGCCCGGTGCTGTTCGGCGCCCTGCGGGAACTGAGCGGAGACTGGACGCTTCCGCTTCTTGTCACGGCGGGCATCATGGCCGTTCTCGCCGTCATGGGCCTGCTGGCCGGACGGGACCGGGTAATCAGCCACGCCTGACCACCGGGCCAGGCCCGTTACCGGGTGAGGGTGCCGATTTCGTTCCCGGCGGCGTCGTAAAGCCGGAGCGTATCCGCTTCCGCGACGGCGGTGGCGGCGGTTCCCAGCCACTGGTCCACATCGGGGCAGGCCATCATTGTCATGCCCATTTCCGAGAAGACCACAGTGCCGTCCTCCAGCGTCCAGCTGCCCATCAGGCGGTTGCAGCCGTCCGTTCCGCTGAGCCTGCCGTCCGAGGCAAGGTTCAGGGACGGTTCGCGCATGTTGTCAGGGTTTCCCCAGGTGCCTTCCACACCTTCGGGGGAGGAAGAGCCGGGCGACGCCGGTTCCGAGCCCGCTGACCCGGAGCCGGAGCCGGCATCGGTGGCGCAGGCGGAGAGGCCCAGGGCCAAGGCCAGTGCAAGAAGAAGGTAACGGGAACGCATGGGGGGCCTCCTAGAGCCAGTTATTTCGCTTGAACGCGGCGTAAAGCAGTATGCCCAGCACCACCATAAGGCCGAGGGCCATGGGGTAGCCCAGCGCCCAGTTGAGCTCGGGCATGTTTTCGAAGTTCATTCCGTACACCGTGCCTACAAGGGTAGGCGCGAACAGGATGGCGGCCCAGGCGGAGATTTTCTTGGTCTGCTCATTCTGGGCCACGGAGGTTTCCGCCAGCCGGTTGGATGCCAGGGTGGAGCTGAGCTGCAGCGCGTTGTCCAGCAGGGCACGGTAGGAAGCTATCCGATCGGTGAGGCGCAGGACGTGGTCCAGGACGTCGCCCAAGTTGTCCTTAAGTTCGTCCGGCATGCCGTAGCCGCCGGGATTGCGCTGCAGTTCGCCCACCACGTATTCCAGCGGCGTGATGGCCCGCTGGCAGGCGATCACCTCGCGGGAGAGTTCGTAGATGCGCCGGGAGACTTCCGCGTCCCCACCGAACAGCTCGTCCTCGATCTCGTCGATGTCGTTCTCCAGGCCGACGGCCACCGGAGCGTATTCGTCCACCACCTGGTCAAGGATCGCGTACAGCACAGCGTGCGGGCCAAGGGCCAGCAGCGATTCATCCTGTTCCAGGCGTTTGCGGACCCGGGCCAGATCCGGAGATTCCGCGTGCCGGACCGTCACCACGAAGTTCGGTCCCACAAACAGGTGCAGCTCCCCGAGTTCCACGCGTTCGACGTCGTCGAGGTAGCGGGCGGGGCGGAGCACCACGAAGAGCTGCTCACCATATTGCTCCAGCTTGGAGCGCTGGTGGAGGGCGAGGGCATCTTCAACGCTCAGCAGATTCAGCCCGAACTCTTCCGAGACAGCCAGCAGTTCCACGTTGTCCGGCCGATACAGTCCGATCCAGGCCATGCCGCCGGACTCGCGGGTCAGTTCGAAGGTCTCCTCGAGCGTTTCGGGACTGTGCAGGCGCTGTCCATCCACGTACACCGCGTTGTCGACCAGCGTCACTGTCTGCTCCTTCTGCTGCCGCCGGGAATCTCCGGGCGGCGCCCCAGGGGGCACAGCCCATTATCCGTGCTGGCTGGCAAAACGCGTGCGCACGGCGGCGGCGGGCTGCGGCGGCGGTGGAGAATCGCGTTTCAGCCGCCTCCCGCGCGTCTGTAAAAGACCGGCTACCCCCACCTTGACGGCGATTGTAAGTATGTCAGTACAAACAATTGACATGACATATTCGCTCAGGCAGAGTAGTTGATGTGGCTTGGCTCACAACCTGCCGGCAGGCGGCCGCAAAGGGCCGGCCTGAATACAGAAAGGCTGAGGATCTAGTGGCTCACGATTTGCTCACCATGGGACGGATCAGCGTTGACATCTATCCGAACAACATTGGGGTTGGGCTGGCCGACGTCAGTACGTTTGGCAAGTACCTGGGCGGCTCCCCGTCCAATGTTGCAGTAGCCGCTGCCCGGCACGGCCGCCGAAGCGCCGTCATCACCCGCACCGGGGAAGATCCATTCGGCGAATATCTGCACCGAGAGCTGCAAAAGTTCGGTGTTGACGACAGCTTCGTCACTGCGGTTCCCAGCCTCCAAACCCCGGCCACATTCTGCGCGATCCTGCCGCCCGATGACTTCCCGTTGTACTTCTACGGCCGTTTCCCCACCGCTCCGGACCTGCAGATCGCTGCCAAGGACCTGGATCTGGACGCCATCCGGAACGCCGGCATCTTTTGGTCCACTGTCACCGGCCTGTGCCAGGAACCCAGCCGCTCCGCCCACCTTGCCGCCCATGAGGCGCGGCGGCGCGATGATCTGCAGCCCGGCAAATACACGATTCTGGACCTGGACTACCGTCCGATGTTCTGGAACAGCGAAGAAGACGCCCGTGAGCAGATTTCCCGGATCCTGCCGCACGTGAGCATAGCCATCGGCAACGACCAGGAATGCGCCGTTGCGGTGGGCCCCGGCACCCCGGACGAGCAGGCTGACCGGCTGCTCGAGGCCGGCGTCGAGATCGCTGTGGTCAAACTCGGGCCCGACGGCGTAATGGCCAAGACCCGCACCGAACGCGTTGTTTCCGCTCCGGTTCCCGTTCAGACGCTGAACGGCTTGGGCGCGGGCGATGCCTTCGGCGGGGCCTTCTGCCACGGACTGCTGGCAGGCTGGCCGCTCAAGGCCGTGCTGGACTATGCGAATGCCTCCGGCGCCCTGGTGGCCTCGCGTCTGTCCTGCGCAGACGCTATGCCCACCCCGAACGAGGTCAACGCGCTGCTCGCAGAACACGGACGCGACGTGCCGGCACCCGTCGAGGCCGTCCGATGAGCGAATTCGACGACAATCCGCGCCGGTATGAACTCCTCTCCCGCATCCGGTTGGAGGATCCCGACGCCGTGGCCCGGGCAGCAGCCGCACGCCGGCCCCACCCGGGGCTGAAGCTGGGTGAACAGAACTTCATCCTGGCCGCGGACCATCCCGCGCGGGGCGCCCTCGCGGTCGGCACCAATCCAACGGCAATGGCCGACCGGCGGGACCTCCTGGACCGGATGCAGGAAGCCCTGGCCAACCCGGCTGTGGACGGTGTGCTGGCGAGCCCCGACATCATGGACGATTTGCTGCTGCTCGGCGCGCTGCACGGCAAACTGCTTTTCGGCTCCATGAACCGCGGCGGACTGGCCGGCTTCGTGAATGAGGTCGATGACCGCTTCACCGCGCACACTGCCGAGGCCCTCCATACGCTCGGCGCGACGGGCGGCAAAATGCTCACCCGTATTTGCCTGGGCGACCCGGCGACGGCGGCGACGCTGGAGTCCACGGCCAAGGCCATCGACTCCCTCGCCGAGCGCCGGCTCGTCGCCATGGTGGAGCCGTTCATCTCCGTCTGGGAGAACGGGCGGATTCGCAACGATCTGGGCACCGACGCCGTGATCAAGTCCGTCGCCATCGCCTCCGGCCTCGGATCCACCAGCGCCTACACCTGGATGAAGCTGCCGGTGGTCCAGGACATGGAGCGCGTTATGGCCGCCACCACCATGCCAACCGTGCTGCTGGGCGGGGATCCGTCCGGCACGGCCGAGGAGATCTATTCGAGCTGGCAGGCCGCGCTGCGGCTGCCGGGCGTGCAGGGACTGACCGTTGGCCGGACCTTGCTGTACCCGAAGGACGGCAGCGTGGGAGAGGCCGTGGCCACCGCCGCGTCGCTGCTGAAAACCCGTACCGGACAGGAGATCGCCAGCTGATGGCAAACCGCAGAATGACAGTGGCCCAGGCGGTCGTAGAGTTCCTGGGCAAGCAGTACACCGTTGACGACGTCGGCGGAACCGAATACCGCGAACGGCTGATCCCCGGCATGTTCGGCATCTTTGGCCACGGCAACGTTGCCGGCGTCGGCCAGGCCCTGAAGCAATGGCAGGTGCAGGACCCCACGGTGATGCCCTACTACCAGGGACGCAACGAGCAGGCCCAGGTCCACCAGTCCGTGGGCTACGCCCGGCACACCCGCCGCCGCGCCACCTTCGCCGTCTCGAGTTCGATCGGTCCGGGTTCCACCAACCTGCTGACCGGTGCGGCGCTGGCAACCACCAACCGCCTGCCGGTGCTGCTGCTGCCCTCGGACACCTTTGCCACCCGGGTGGCGGACCCAGTGCTCCAGCAGTTGGAACGGCCGGACGCCTACGACATCACGGTCAACGACGCCTTCCGCCCGTTGTCCAAGTATTTCGACCGCGTCTCCCGCCCGGAGCAGCTGTTCTCCGCATTCCATCATGGGCTCCGCGTCCTGACCGACCCGGCTGAGACCGGCGCCGTGACCATCTCCCTCCCGCAGGATGTGCAGGCGGAAGTGCTGGATGTGCCCGAGGAGTTCCTGGCCGAGCGGGAATGGCGGATCCGCCGCCCCGAGCCGGAGGACGCTGACATCCGCCGCGCCGCCGCACAGATCCGGGCGGCCAAGCGCCCGCTGATCATCGCCGGAGGCGGCGTGCTGTACTCCTTCGCCAACGAGCAGCTCGCCGAGCTGGCCGAACTCACGGGCATCCCGGTCACCTACACCCAGGCCGGCGTCGGCGTCCTGCCCTGGGATGCGCCCTACTGCCTCGGCGCGGTGGGTTCAACGGGCACGACGGCGGCCAATGCCGCCGCCCGCGACGCTGACCTGATCCTCGGTATCGGCACCCGCTACGAAGACTTCACCACCGCCTCCCGTACCGCCTTCCAGAACCCGGACGTACGGTTCATCAACATCAACGTGGCGCCGATCGATGCCTACAAGCAGGGCGCCAGCCTGCCGATCGTCGCCGACGCCCGCAAGAGCCTGGTCAAGCTCACCGCGATGCTCTCCGGCTACCGGGTCTCCGGCGACCTGGAGCGCCAGCTGGGTGCGGCGAAGGAGCGGTGGAACCAAACGGTGGACGAGGCGTTCGATACCCGGCACACCCCGCTGCCGAGCCAGAACGAGATCATCGGTGCCGTCAACCGCACCATGGACCCCCGCGACGTCGTCATCTGCGCGGCGGGCTCGCTCCCCGGTGACCTGCACAAGATGTGGCGTGTCCGGGACCCGTTCGGATACCACGTGGAATACGCCTATTCCTGCATGGGGTATGAAATCCCGGGCGGCCTGGGCGTGAAGCGCGCGGTGACCGACGAGGCCGGACGCGCCGCGGAGGGCTCGGAGGACGCCCAGCCGCGCGACGTCGTCGTGATGGTCGGTGACGGCTCCTACCTGATGATGCACACCGAACTGGTCACCGCCGTGGCCGAGGGCATCAAGCTCATCACGGTGCTCATCCAGAACCATGGCTACGCCTCCATCGGCGCGCTGTCGGAGTCCCTCGGTTCGCAGCGGTTCGGCACCCGGTATCGCACGCTGGACAGGAAAAGCCACACCTTCGACGACGGTGAGAAGCTGCCGATCGACCTGGCCGCCAACGCTGAATCACTCGGCGTGCGGGTGATCCGCGTCGAGCCCGGCGAGGACGTCATCGCGGACTTGGAAGCGGCGGTCGCCAAGGCCAAGGCCGAGCCGGAAGGAACCGGTCCCGTGCTGATCCATGTGGAATCCGATCCGCTGATCGACGCGCCGGATTCCGAGTCCTGGTGGGACGTGCCCGTGGCCGGGGTCTCCGAGCTGGACTCCACCCGGAGCGCGTACCAGGTCTATAAGGACCAAAAGGCGCACCAGCGGCCGCTGCTCGGCTGAGCGGCCGGACCCCCTAACCCACGCACGGCTGAAAGGACCGATCAATGGTTGAGAACAAGCTGATCATCGGCACCGCCCCCGATTCCTGGGGCGTTTGGTTTCCGGACGACCCCAAACAGACCCCCTGGGAGCGTTTCCTGGATGAGGTCGCTGAATCCGGTTATAAGTGGATCGAGCTGGGCCCCTACGGTTACCTGCCGACTGACCCGTCCCGGTTGGCGGATGAACTGAAGGCTCGTGACCTGAAAGTCTCCGCCGGCACCGTGTTCACCGCGTTCCACCGCGGGGTGGACCAGTGGGACATCGCCTGGGAGCCGG
>NZ_DALZXY010000028.1:26814-37888 GCF_031988865.1 Arthrobacter sp. | reverse complement strand
AGGCCGCCCACGGCGTAACCCGGCAGGGCGTAGGCCGCCCACGGCGTAACCCGGCGGGGAACTGGCCCCGCGGCCAGCCAGGGAATCCGCCCCGCAGGGTAAACCAGCGGGCCGCTACGCGATCCGCGTACCCGCGGCGAGCCGGCGTGCCGGAGTGATGAGCCGCCGTCGGGCCAGTGCCAGCAGCACGGCAGCACCGGCACACTGCACGCCAAGTCCCAGCGGCCAGATGGGGAACGACGCCGGCGGTGCCCCGGAGTCCCGGACCTCACCGTTGATGCACTGCGGTCCGTTGTATTCCGGCCCGGCCTGCGCGTACCTCACGGTCTGGCTGATGCTTTCCATCGGACCCCCGCCGTATTCCCGGGACCCGTACGGCACGGCGTCGGCAACCACCACGAAGGGGTTCGCCGCCAGCAGCCATGCGGAGCGTTCGGTGTGGATGACTTCCGTTTCCACCAGCGGTCCGGTGCACGTGTAGCTGTTGCTGAACTCGTTCGGGTCCGAGTAGGGCTGATATTGCGGGTACTGCGGGTAGTTCGCCTGGGCGGTGCCTTTGACCAGGGGCATCGCCAGCGCAAAGGCGATCAGTGTGCCGATCGAGAGCAAAGCCACCAGCAGGTACGTGATGACAATCGAAAACAGGGGACGGTTTGCCAATGCTGACACTGCCACGCCCAGGGCACAGACCACCCCCAGTTCGACGCCGAGCATCAGCAGGGATACCGCCGCCTGGCCCGGATGAACTCCGCCCAGGGCCAGGGCCCAGATAAGGAAGGGAACGCTCGCGAGCAGGAACCCCAGCGAGGCAACCCAGGACGCCAGCCATTTGCCGGCCAGGAGCTGGCCGGGCCGCAGCAGCGTCACTTGCAGCACCGCCAGCGTGCCTGCCGCCCGGTCCCCGTTGACCGCGTTCGCGGACAGCGCCGGGGCGACCAACAGTCCGAAGAACAGCACAAAGCCGACCATCAGTTCAAAAAGCACCTGACCGGCGTCGGACGTCTCGCCGGAAACCCACGCGGTAAACGCAGCCACCAGGCCGATGACGACAAACCACACCCCGAGCAGTACGTACCAGCCGCGGGACCGCAGCCGCTGCTTCGTCTCCAGCGCGAACACCGCACTGACGCCGTTCCAGTACCCCAGGCCAGCCTGCCGCGGGGAAGCCTCTGCCACACTCATGGCTTCTCAGCCTCCAGACTCATGTAGGTTTCCTCAAGCGCGCCGGTTGCCGGAGCGAAGGCCGAGACATTGATGCCTTCCAGCACCAGCTCGCGCAGCAGGGCCGCCGCCTGGTCCTCGCCGGCCAGCTGAACGCGCACCTGGCCCCTCCGGGGACCGTCGTCGGCCAGCGGCTGAAGCCCGCGGCTATCCAGCGCGTGCAGGAGATCGCCGGTCTTTCCCGCCCGAATGGCGTACCACCGCAGCTGGTTGCCGGCCTCGTCCAGGGTCTGGGTCTTGACTGTTTTGCCGCCGGAGACAAACACCGCCCGGTCAGCCATTTCGTCCAGTTCGGACAGCACATGGGAAGACACCAGGATGGTCTTGCCTTCCGCGGCCAGGCGGCGCAGGAGCAGGCGCAGGTCAACCCGGGAGCCCGGGTCCAGGCCGGAGGCAGGTTCGTCGAGCAGGAGCACGGAGGGGTCGTGGATCAGGGCCCGGGCCAGGCTCAGGCGCTGCTGCTGGCCCCGGGAGAACACACGGGCGGGCTTGTCCGCGAAGTCGGAGAGCCGCACCTGGGCAAGGAGCTCGGCGGCCCGGGCGGCAGCTGCTGCCGGGGCCAGGCCATAGAGCTTGCCCACGGTCACCAGGATTTCGGTGGCCGTCAGGGAGTCCCAGACCCCGAGGGTGTCCGGCATCCAGCCGACCGAGCGGCGGACAGCCTGCGGATCAGCCAGCGGATCGGCGCCGTTGATACGGACCGTGCCCGCATCGGGGGCCAGCAGCGACGCCAGGATCAGCAGCAGCGTGGTCTTCCCGGAACCGTTCGGCCCGATCAAGGCGGTGACAGCCCCCGGCGGCGCAGTGAAATCCATGTTCCGGACGGCCTGAACCGCCCCAAAGCTGCGTTGAACGCCTTCAGCGGTGATGCCGCCGGCCTCTGTAGTCCCCATCCGGTCAGCCTATATGCGCGGCGAGCCCGCACCCGCTCATTAGGCAACGCCGCGCAGATGAGTTGCCAGCGGGACCGCCATCACGGCCACGGCCCGGCATGAGATCGTTAAGGAGAAGTTGAGCGGCATTTCGATGGCATTTCGGTGCCGAAGAGGCCCGCTATAGACTTTGAAGATCGGCCGCCGGGAGCGGCCTTTTCCACGGATATTTAGTGCCGGCGCGGTGCCACGTTGCCGGGTAGCAACTTAGAAGAGTTCCAGAGAGCGTGAACGCATGAGCCTGATAGTGCAGAAATTCGGCGGTTCCTCCGTTTCGGACGCCGAGGGCATTAAGCGCGTTGCCAAGCGCGTGGTGGACACCCAAAGCGCCGGGAACGACGTCATCGTCGTCGTCTCCGCCATGGGTGACAGCACCGATGAGCTGCTGGACCTGGCCGCGCAGATCACCGCCGGAACCCACCCGCGTGAAATGGACATGCTGCTCAGCTCAGGCGAACGCATCTCCATGGCACTGCTGGCCATGGCCATCAACGAACTCGGCGCCTCGGCGCAGTCCTTCACCGGCAGCCAGGCCGGCATGATCACCGACGCCATCCACGGCAAGGCCCGGATCATCGATGTCTCCCCGCACCGGATCAAAACCGCCATCGAGAAGGGCGACGTCGCGATCGTCGCCGGGTTCCAGGGCATGAGCCGGGACAGCCACGACATCACCACCCTGGGCCGCGGCGGCTCCGACACCACCGCCGTCGCCCTGGCCGCCGCGCTCGATGCCGACGTCTGCGAGATCTACACGGATGTGGATGGCATCTACTCGTCGGATCCCCGCGTGGTGCACAATGCGCAGAAGATCGACAAGATCTCCAGCGAGGAAATGCTGGAAATGGCGGCCTCAGGCGCCAAGATCCTGCACCTGCGGTGCGTGGAATATGCCCGGCGTTTCGGTGTGCCGCTGCACGTCCGTTCCTCCTTTAGCCAGAACGAAGGGACCTGGGTGCTGCCCAGCCCCGACGACAAGATCAAGATTCAAGAGGGAGAACCCTTGGAACAGCCCATCATTTCCGGCGTCGCGCATGACCGCTCCGAAGCCAAGCTCACCGTGGTGGGCGTTCCCGACATCCCCGGCAAGGCGGCGGAGATCTTCGGCATCGTCGCCGGCGCGAACACGAACATCGACATGATCGTCCAGAACGTCTCGACCAAGGGCTCGGGCCGGACGGACATCTCCTTCACCCTTCCGATGGTGGACGGCCAGGAAGCCATGGCAGCCCTCAATGCCGCCAAGGACGCAGTCGGCTTTGACACCATCGACTACGACGAGCAAATCGGCAAGCTCTCCCTGATCGGCGCCGGCATGCGCTCCAACCCGGGCGTCTCGCACCGGTTCTTCGAGGCGCTGCACCTGGCGGGCGTCAACATCGACATGATCTCGACGTCGGAAATCCGCATTTCCGTGGTCACCAGCGCAGCCCTGCTGGACGACGCGGTCCGCGCGGTCCACGCCGCCTTCGGGCTCGACGGCGAATCCGAGGCCACCGTGTACGGCGGCACCGGCCGCTAGGCAGGCACAGAACCCTAAGGGCGTCCGGTTACCGGGCGCCCTTTGCTGTCTCCGGGCCCAATACAGGTGTAGTCAGTACATGTGCTCGCGGAAAACCGGCGCGTGGAAGTAGTCCTTATAGACCACAGGCTCGGCAGGCTCGCGGTGCGGCTTGCCCTCCACGTAGTCACGGTCCACCCCGTAATGGTGTCCCTCGCTGTCGGTTTCGACGACGATCTCCGAGTCGTCGAATTCCGTTGCTTCGGGAATTTCGTCGCGGGGCAGGCGTGGTTCACCGCCGCTGCCCGGGTCCGGCATGATGGTTGCCATTTCGAACCTCTCCTTCAGGGGCAAGGTTGTCCCTTAAGGATAGGTATCCGGCACTTCGGCGGAACCCCCTGCACATAAACTCCGTGCGGGGGTTCGGACGGGGGTGGCCCGTCCGGGTGTCAGCTGGTTTTGCGGGGCAGGATGTAGCTGCTGCCGTCCGCACGCGTGACGGTCTCCCACTTGGCCTTTTCCTCGGCCTGCTGGGCCTCGAGAAGCCGCTTGTTGTCCTCGGTCATGGCGTGGTTCACCGACGACCTCTGCGCCGGACCGAAAATCATCCGGGCCTTGCCCGTTGCCCGCATAAACCGGTCGGTTAAGCTTCCCTTGCCTGCCATCTGATGTCCCTTCCAAGGAGTATCCGGAACCTATAGTACGCTAACTGTTAGTGCACTAAGGATTCGAGAAAGATGAGGACGCCGTGAACCAGGCAGAGGACCTGCTGCTGGAACACCAGCTCTGCTTTGCCCTGTCCGTGGCCTCGCGTTCCGTCGTCGGAGCCTACCGTCCGGTGCTGGAGGAACTGGGCATCACCCACCCCCAGTACCTTGTCCTGCTGGCACTTTGGGAGGGCAGCCCGCGGACGGTCCGCAACCTCGGCGATACCCTGCTGATGGATCCAGCCACCCTCTCCCCCATGCTCAAGCGGCTGGAGAGTGCCGGGCTTGTGAGCCGGAACCGCGCCCCGGGCAACGACCGTGCCCTCGCTGTGGACCTGACCGACGCCGGCCGGGCCCTGCGGGACAAGGCGGTGGACGTTCCGGGCGCCATGATGGAACGCCTCCAGCTCACCCGCGATCAGGTGCTGGAGCTCAACGCCACGATGCGCCGGCTCATCCAGGCAACCCAGGAGCCCCAGCAGGGATAATGGGCAGTGTGCAACACTCTCCCGCCTCAACGATCCTCTCCGAGGACCAGTGGCTCCCCCGGCAGGCTGCCTACGAGCAACGGGTCCACCCGTTCACGGACGGGTACCTGCAGCGCCGCTCGGCAGGCAGGAAGCACCCAGTGGAAGACTTCCTCTTTACCTACTACTCACAAAAACCAGGGCAACTGCTGCGCTGGCATCCGGGCGCCGGCGTAGTGCTCACCGGACCGGCGGCGGCGCAGCGGCTGGACTGGAAGTTCTACCGGCCGCTCACGGACGAAGAACGTGCGGGCGCAGGACTGGAGCCCGCCATGACTGCTGTCACGGTGGACCTGGGCGCGTTCACGGCGGCCCGCGGACCGGCGGTGGAATTCACCCGCATGCTGCTCTCCCGGACGGCGGCACGGAAACCATCGC
Source organism: Arthrobacter sp. (assembly GCF_031988865.1). Lineage (NCBI taxonomy): Bacteria > Bacillati > Actinomycetota > Actinomycetes > Micrococcales > Micrococcaceae > Arthrobacter > Arthrobacter sp. The sequence goes on along the minus strand of NZ_DALZXY010000028.1, from coordinate 32,622 downwards.
TGGGCTGTTTCGGCATGCACGAATGGGCGATGGCCTACAAGTCCGAGGTCAACGGGATCCGCCACGAATACCTGGGACTGCGCCTGGGTGCGGAGGGCACCGATGAGCTGGTGGAACAAAGCCGGATCCGCTGCACGCACTTCGACGCCTTCCGCTTCTATGCGCCGCAGGCCGTCAGCCTGAACGAGCTCACTCCGAGCCGCGAGAACCAGCGGGACCTGGAGCAGCCCGGCTGCCTGCACGCCAACATGGACCTGTATAAGTGGGCCTACAAGCTGGTACCCCTGCTCCCCGGCGAACTGGTCATGGACTGCTTTGAACTGGCCTGGCGGATCCGGGAAATGGATATGCGCGCCTCCCCCTACGATCTGCAGGACTGGGGCTATGAAGCGATCCCGGTGGAGACGCCGGCCGGGCGGGCGCGGTACGCGTCCGCGCAACGGGCATTCACCGAGGAATCGCAGCACCTGCGGGCCCGCATCCTGGAACTGCTGGAACCCTTCCAGGAGCAGCTGGACGGCTAGCGGCTAGGCTGTACCCAATCCATCCAGGGAGGCCGCACCGATGCCGCACACGATTCGTCTGCCCCGCACCGTACTTCTGCTCGCTGCCGCCGCGCTGGCCCTGGCCGGCTGCGGCGAGTCCGCCCCGGGCACCCCGGGTACGCCGTCGTCCGCTTCCTCCCCGGCAGTCACGGCCTCCCCATCGGCCTCACCCGCCCCGGCCGGCGCCGCAACGTCGCTGACCGTGGAGTTGATGCCCGACGGAGAGGCCGTCGCTGACACCTGGACCCTGGAGTGCGACGGCGCGGCGCCGGTTGGCGATTCCGGCGCACCGGATCCCGCGGCCGCCTGCGCCGCCCTGGCCGAGCATGGCACGGCACTGATGGCTGAACCCGGCCCGGACGTTGCCTGCACCATGCAGTACGGCGGCCCGCAGCGGGCCACCGTCACCGGAACGGTGGCCGGAGAAAAAGTTGACGCCGCGTTCGCCAATAGCGACGGCTGCCAGATCAGCCGCTGGGATGCGCTTAGCGGGCTGCTCGGCGCGGCGGGGATGCAGTAGCGGCTCCAGCCGACGCCGGAGCCTCCCGCTTGCGGCGGATATAGACCTGCTTGCGCACCCGGGCGACGACGTCGCCGTCGGCGTCCTTGACCTCCGCGGTGAACCATTCCAGGACCTTGGCTCCGCCGGCGGCTTCTTCCCGGAGCCGGTCGAGATCCTCCACGGTGATGCGGAAGTGGGCGTAGACATCGCCCTTGCCCGGCTTCACGAAGTCCACCTCCGCCGCGCGGTCCCAGATGATGTGGTCCGTGCCCAGGTGCCGGAGCAGCAGCATCATCCAAAACGGATCGGTCATGGCAAAGAGCGACCCGCCGAAGTGCACGCCCGCCACGTTGCGGTTCCACCAGCGCAGGCGCAGCCGGACGGTCGCGGACATAAAGTCCGCCGGCAGCTCGGTGATCCGGATGCCGGAGCAGGCAAAGGGCGGCCAGATGTTCATGGACCGGCGGACAACCGAGGGTTTGGCGGCGACGAGTTTCACCGCTTCACCCTACCGACTGTGAGGCAGGTCATGCTATTTTCCGTGTTCCCGCCAGAATGTTCTATTATTGAATCAGCTTGCTTACTATCCACGACACGGACTGCGCCTGTGAGGGCGCCGGCAACACCGGAGGAACCCAGATTGTCGATCGAAGCAACACCCGAAGACCCGCGGATGATGGCCGTTCCGGCCGCCGCGGAAGCTCCCGCCGAGCTGGCGCCATGGTGCTCCTACTGCGGAACAGATGAGTACTTGATCATTGAGTCAGTCGAACCCTCGACGACCGCGGAAGCAGCCGAGTTCCTGGAAATCAGCTACACCTGCACCGAATGCGACCGCTTCTACGGGCACCCCGTCCGGCATTCCCCGCTGTGGGCACGGCGCGCGGTTTCCGCGCCGTCCGAGACGGAGTACCTCCACTGCGGCGAGCCGATGCAGCCGAAGGACAGCCGCACCCTTTCGATTTTTGAACCGCTCAGCACCGAACAGGATGAGGAGATGCCGGACGTCCGGCTGGAAACCAGCATCCTGCGCTGCGCCTGCGGGTTCCAAATCGAACTGCCGGCCTAGCCAACACCGCAGCGCCCGCAACGGCCTCGGGGTCCGGGATTTCAGGGCCCCGGAACCCAGCGGAAGGTGCCCCTCCCAGCCCGGGGAGGGGCACCTTCCGGTGTCTTCATCAGGGCGCCACGGATGCGCCGGATACAGAGCCATAGCCTTAGAATGAAACGGCAAGCTCGCGGAGCGCTGAATCAGCGTGAGACGGCACATCCGCGGCCACCCTTTCATTCACAGGAGTTACCCCGATGCCCCGGATCGTTGTTGACGTTATGCCCAAGCCCGAGATCCTGGATCCACAGGGCAAAGCAATTGCCGGCGCACTTCCCCGGCTGGGCCTGACCGGCTTCACCGGAGTCCGACAGGGCAAGCGCTTCGAACTCACCGTCGACGGCGACGTCACCCCGGAAATCCTGGAGCAGGCCCGCACCGCGGCCGCCACACTGCTCTCCAACCCCGTTATCGAAGACGTCACCCGCGTCGAAGTTATCTCGGAGGTCTGATTTTGAGCACCCCGCTGATCGGCGATTACTCCGCCGCGCCGGAAGACTCCGCCCTGCGCGCGGTCCGCGTCGGCGTGATCACTTTCCCCGGCACCCTTGATGACCGCGACGCTGCCCGGGCCGTGCGCCTGGCCGGCGGCACCGCCGTCGAACTTTGGCACGGCGACGCAGACCTGCACGACGTCGACGCCGTCGTCATTCCCGGCGGTTTTTCCTACGGGGATTACCTGCGTGCCGGAGCCATCTCCCGGTTCGCCCCGCTGATGGAGAAGGTCGTGGACGCTTCCAAGGGCGGTATGCCCGTCCTGGGCATCTGCAACGGCTTCCAGATCCTCACCGAGGCGCACCTGCTGCCCGGCTCGATGATCAAGAACGACCACTTGAAGTTCATGTGCCGCGACCAGCTGCTGCGGGTGGAAAACAACTCCACCGCCTGGACCTCCGGGTACGGACACGGCGCCGGCATGGTCATTCCGCTGAAGAACCAGGACGGCCAGTACGTCGCGGATGAGAAGACCCTGGATGAGCTGGAGGGCGAAGGCCGCGTGGTCTTCCGCTACGACGGCTTCAACCCGAACGGCTCGCGCCGCGACATCGCCGGCATTTCCAACGCTGCCGGGAACGTCGTCGGCCTCATGCCGCACCCCGAGCACGCCATCGAAGCCGGCTTCGGCCCGGATTCCTCCGCGTACGGTGACGTGCCCCTGGGCGGCGGCACCGACGGAATCGGCATCTTCACCTCAGTACTCACCTCGCTCGTTGCCGGAGGCAAATAATGACCGTTTCCGCAGGCTCCACCGCTGAGCAGAAGAAGTTCAACATCGACACCGTCGAGCACGCCGCGTCCACCCCGGACACGGCGCTCCCCTGGGCTGAACTGGGCCTGAAGGAAGACGAATTCAACCGCGTCGTCGAAATCCTCCGCCGCCGCCCCACCGCCGCCGAGCTGGCCATGTACTCGGTCATGTGGTCCGAGCACTGCTCCTATAAGTCCTCCAAGGTGCACCTCTCGCAGTTCGGCGAGAAGGTCACCGAGAAGATGAAGGAACACCTGCTGGTCGGCATCGGCGAGAACGCCGGCGTCGTCGACATCGGTGACGGCTGGGCCGTGACCTTCAAGGTCGAATCCCACAACCACCCGTCCTTCGTGGAGCCCTACCAGGGCGCCGCGACCGGCGTCGGCGGCATTGTCCGCGACATCATTTCCATGGGCGCCCGCCCGGTTGCCGTGATGGATCCGCTGCGCTTCGGCGCGATCGACCACCCGGACACCGCGCGCCTGGTGCACGGCATCGTCTCCGGCATCGGCGGCTACGGCAACTCCCTGGGCCTGCCGAACATCGGCGGCGAAGTCGTCTTCGACTCCGTCTACCAGGGCAACCCGCTGGTCAACGCGCTGGCAGTCGGCGTGATGCGGCACGAGGACATCCGCCTGGCCAACGCCTCCGGCACCGGCAACAAGGTGGTCCTCTTCGGTGCGCGCACCGGCGGCGACGGAATCGGCGGCGCCTCCGTGCTGGCGTCCGAATCCTTCGACGACGCCAAGCCCTCCAAGCGCCCCGCGGTGCAGGTGGGCGATCCGTTCGCCGAGAAGGTCCTGATCGAGTGCTGCCTGGAACTGTTCAAGGCCTCCGTGGTCGAGGGCATCCAGGACCTCGGTGCCGCCGGCATCTCCTGCGCCACCTCGGAACTGGCCTCCAACGGCGACGGCGGCATGCACGTGGAGCTGACCAAGGTCCTGCTGCGCGATCCGACCCTGACCCCGGGCGAAATCCTGATGTCCGAGTCGCAGGAACGCATGATGGCCGTGGTGACGCCGGAGAACGTTGAGGCGTTCGAGGCGATCATGGACAAGTGGAACGTCGAGTACTCCTGGCTCGGTGAAGTTACCGGCACCGGCCGGCTGATCATCGATTGGGACGGCGAGACGATTGTCGACGTCGACCCGCGCACCGTTGCCCACGAGGGACCTGTCTACCACCGTCCGTTCCAGCGCCCGGAATGGCAGGACGGCCTGCAGGCCGACTCCTTCGCCGCGGAGCGCCCGGCCGGCGGCGACGCCCTGAAGCAGGCCATCCTGGAACTGATGGCTTCTCCGAACATGTGCGACAAGTCCTGGGTCACCGACCAGTACGACCGCTATGTGCAGGGCAACACCGCCCTGGCCATGCCGGACGACGCCGGCGTGATCCGCGTTGACGAGGAAACCGGCCTGGGCGTGGCGATCTCCACCGACGCCAACGGACGCTACACCTACCTGAACCCGTACGAGGGTGCCAAGCTGGCCCTCGCCGAGTCCTACCGCAACGTCGCCACCTCCGGCGCCCGCCCGATGGCCGTCACCGACTGCCTGAACTTCGGTTCCCCCGAGGATCCCGAGGTTATGTGGCAGTTCGCCGAGGCTGTCCGCGGCCTGGCCGACGGCTGCCAGGAACTCGGCGTCCCGGTCACCGGCGGCAACGTCTCGCTCTACAACCAGACCGGCGGCGTCGCCATCCACCCGACCCCCGTGGTCGGCGTGCTGGGCGTGTTCGACGACGTCGCGCGGCGCACGCCGTCGGGCTGGCGCGAAGACGGCCAGGCCATCTACCTGATGGGCGTCACCCGGGATGAGCTGGACGGTTCCGAATTCGCGAACCTGCGCGGCCACCTGGGCGGCCAGCCGCCGAAGGTGGACCTGCAGGCGGAGAAGCTGCTCGGCGACCTGCTGATCAACGCCTCCCGCGACGGCATGATCGACTCCGCGCACGATCTCTCCGAGGGCGGGCTTGCTGCTGCACTGTCCGAGATGGCGCTGCGCTTCGGCGTCGGCGCCCGGATCGGCCTGGATGAAGTGGCCGAGCGCGACGGCGTGGACCTGTTCACCCTGCTGTTCTCCGAGTCCCAGGCCCGCGCCGTGGTCTCCGTGGCCCGCAGCGAAGAGGTCCGGTTCACTGACATGTGCAGCGCGCGCGGCTTCGCGCACTCGCGAATCGGCGTCGTCGATACCGAGATCGAGGCGCTGGACTTCCAGAGCCTCTTCACGCTGCCGCTGGCGGAGCTGAAGGAAGCCCACGAAGGGACCCTGCCGAAGTACTTCGGCTAATCCTCTTCCGCAAAACACCCGTCCGGGATTCCCGGGCGGGTGTTTTTCGGTGCGGGTGTTTTTCGGGGCGGGTGTTTTTCGGGTCGGGTGTTTTTCGGTGCGGGACGTGCCCGGCC
>NZ_DALZXY010000028.1:0-26804 GCF_031988865.1 Arthrobacter sp. | reverse complement strand
TCCCCGCAAAACAAGCCACCACAACTGCGCACCCACCGCCAAGCCGGCCACACCAAGCCACCACAACTGCGCACCCACCGCCAAGCCCCGCGCACCAAGCCCTCGAGTGGGCAGCTCCGGCGACCTCCCCGCAAAACAAACCACCACAACTGCGCACCCACCCCCAAGCCCCGCGCACCAAGCCACCACAACTGCGCACCCACCCCCAAGCCCCGCGCACCAAGCCCTCGAGTGGGCAGCTCTGGCGACCTCCCCGCAAAACAAGCCACCACAACTGCGCACCCACCGCGCTGCCGGCCACACCAAGCCACCACAACTGCGCACCCACCGCCCAGCCCCGCAAAACAAGCCACCACAACTGCGCACCCACCGCCCACACCGCCCTCCCGCCCAGCCGGCCGTGCTCGCCGGAGTTAATCCCGCGTGCTCGCCGGAGTGACTCCCGCCGGCGGCCGGCATGGAGGCCGGCCAAACCAGCGGAAATGCGACGCCCAATCAACTGTGGACACTGTGATCTTTTTGACGCCAAAAGCGCCGTTTCCGGCCATTCCATGGGGCAGAATATTTATTCGTGACCACGATCCCCGAAGAGCAGGCACCCGCAGGCAGCCTGCTGACCGAACGCCTTGAACTGACAGAAATGTCCCCGGCCGACGTTGACGCTCTGATCGTCGGCATCCGGTGCCCGTCCTGGGCGGAGGACTTCCCGCAGGCCGTCGACGAAGACGCCGCCCAGCAGTACTTTCAGGCCGGACTGCTCGGCCCGCGGGCCGGGACTTTCGGTGCGCGGCTGATCCGTGAGCGGGGCGGCGCGGCGGTCGGAACCATCGGATTCCTGGGTCCCCCGGTCGACGGCGCCGTGGAGGTCACCTACAACGTGGTCCCCTCCCGCCGTGGTGAGGGGTACGCCACTGAGGCCCTGATTGGGCTCAGCCGGTTCGCCCTGGCCCAGCCCGGAGTCGAGTGCGTGACTGCCTACACCGACGACGCGAACGAGGCGTCGATGTCCCTGCTCCTGACGGCGGGCTTTATGCCGGTGGAATCCTCAGGCCCGGACCTTGCCTTCGTACTGCACAAGGAAACCCAGCTGCCCGACGCCGAGGGGTGAGCTGGTAGCGTCGCCCATAACTTCCAGGGGGCAGACTTGAGCAGCAGGACAGATACACAGACGAAGCGGGCGATGCTCCTCGCCGGATTCCTATTGGTGGCGATGGGTTCGATATCGGTCGGCGTGACCGTTCCCTACCTAACCGCGGCCGGCGTCCCGGATCCTGCCGTGCCGTGGCTGGCCGCCGGCGGCGGGGCTGCGGGCATCGTGGCTGGATTCTGGTGGCTGGCCCGCTCGTGGAAGGTTCAGCGAGACGGTATAAGCACTCTGGTTCTGCGTCCCCTCGACAGACGCTTCAAGTCAGGGGCCGTTATGCTCGGTGTCTGCATCCTGATGCTGCTCCTGGCACTGACCCTGGACCAGCCCACGGTCAACGTGGGGGTCCCCCCGCTCCTGGCCATCACTTTCGTGCAGCTGTTGTTCCAGCCGCCCGCCCTCACCCCGGAGTCTTCCCCAACGCCAGACGCCGGGCAGTCCGGAAATACCGGCGCGTGAACATCTCCTGCGTGGCCCGGTTCAGCGGACCGCCGACGGCGATGAGCAGGTTCGCGGGACGGCTGAACGCGGCAATCCGGAAGAACAGCTGCCCGTCTTCGCTGAGCTCAACGTAGAACCCTTCTTCGCCGGCCTCGGGATGTCCCCGCAGCGTTCCGTAGCCGAAACCTGCCCGTTGGCCAGGTACCGGACGGCCGGCGCCGTCGAGCACTGGTTCAGTGCTCCAAAGGACGCGGCACGGCGCGTGCCAGCGAAGCAGTCCAATGCCCACGCCGGAGGACATCTCCAGGCCCGGACGGGCCCGGGAAGTGCCAGGATCTACCCGCAGTCCGCTGCCGCGGTGCAGGTCCCAGCCCAGCAGGCCATCCACCAGGCGCAGGAAACCCACTGCCGGATCCGGCACACGCACGCGTTCTTCGCGCAGCACCAGGCGGTACCGCGGGGGCCAGTCACCTTCCAGCGGCACCGGGTATGGGCGCTCGGTCCGGCCGGGGTCCAGATAAGTGAGTTTCCGCGTCATCCCTGGGCCAGTCCCTTCCAGGCCAGGGATTCCCGGTCCCGGCGCGGCAGGGACGCCACCACCAGGTCATAGGAATCTTCCACGAGGTTCCTCACCAGCTCCTCCTCCAGGCTCCCGGAAAGATCCAGCTGGTTCCAGTGGGTTTTATTCATGTGCCACGCCCCGGTGATCTCCGGGTGGCCGGCCCGCAGCTGCAGCGCGAGGTCGGGTTCACATTTGAGGCTGATGGTCAGCGGGTCTCCGGAGAGCGTCGAGAGCGCGAACATTTTCGCCGGCCTCCCGGCGCCGGAGGCCCGGACCTTGAACACGGACGCGTCGGGGCCAAAAGGGAAGTCTTCGAACGTCCCGGTCAGGGACAGGCAGTACTGCCTCAGTGATGCTGCGTCCATGGATCGACCTTAGCGCCGCGTAGGCCCGGGCGCACCACAGATGGCAGGATGGAACTCATCACCATTCACACGAAGCACTTCGGCGGCCCTACCGGGCGCCCGCAACCTCTGGAGGACGTATTGGGCAAGGACCGGGCTAACGCCGGCGGGCGCAGAATGGCCCAGGCCGCTGAGCGGGCTGCCGATTCCAAGTCCTTCGAACGGGCTGCACGCATGGGCTACGTGGCGAGTGGCTTGCTGCACGCCCTGATTGGCGCCATTGCCCTGCAGATTGCCTTCGGCGAGGGCGGCAGCGCTGACTCTTCCGGCGCAATGTCCGCGCTGGCGTCCCGTGCGGGTGGAATTTTCCTCATTTGGGCCTGTTTCCTGGGCTGCCTGACCCTGGCCCTGTTCCAGATCTCCCGCGTTTTCCTCGATTCCGCCGGCAGCCGGAAGGATGTCTGGAAGAAGCGTGCCATCGATGCCGGCTCAGCGATTGTCTACGGCGCGGTTGGCGTGAGCTTCGGCATTTTCGCCCTCGGACGCTCCAGCGACAGCGGGCAGAACCAAGCCACCTGGACTGCCCGCCTCCTCGCCCAGCCCGCCGGCCAGGTCCTGGTGGGCCTGACCGGCGCCGTGGTCGTCGGCATTGGGGTCTACTTCGTCTACAAGGGCGTGATGCGCAAGTTCCGGAAAGACCTCGGACCGGTGCCCGGCAGGACCTGGCAGCGAGCCGTAACCATCACGGGGATCACGGGTTTCACCGCGAAGGGCATTTCACTGCTCATCCTGGGCGGCCTGGTCATCACGGCCGCCGCCACCGCGGACCCGCAGAAGTCCAGCGGCCTCGACGGCGCCCTGCATGCCCTGAAGGAGGCACCCCAGGGTTGGCTGGCGCTGGGCGCCGTCGGGGTTGGCCTGATTTGCTACGGCCTGTACCTGGGCATCATGCGGGCCCGGTTCGGGAAGCTCTAGGCCTGCCACCAGGAGTCGAGTTCCTCCAGCGGATCTGCGTCCCACGGGGTGGGCAGCACCCCGTCCATGTAGCCGGCGAACCACTCCTTGACCTCAGGTGACTGGTAGGCCTCCTTGAGAGCTGCAGCCTTCTCGGACTCCGCGAATTCTGCGGTTGCGGCGACGACGCAGCGGAAGGGAATCTGGTCGGCTTCCTTCTCGAACGCCAGGGCGTCTTCCGGGGTGTGTCCGATTTCCGCGGCCAGGCGCACGAAGAGGAACCCGGCGTCGACGTCGGGCAGCGTCTTGGACAGCGACTGCTGGTCCACTTCCACGAAGCTGAAGTTCTTCGGGTTCGCGGTGATGGTTTCCTGCGATGTGTGGATCACGCCGACGCCGTCCTTCAGTTCCAGCAGCCCCGCGTCGCGAAGCAGCAGCAGCGCGCGGCCGTTGTTCGAGGGATCCACCGGCAAGGCGATCCGGGCGCCGTCGGGCAGTTCCTGCAGGCTGGAATACCGATCGGACCAGATCCCGCCTGGTGAACCGTAGACGTAGAACAGCGGCTGCACTTCCAGCTTCTGGTCCACGTTGAACTGCTGCAGGTAGGCGCCGTGCTGGAAGTAGTTGGCATCGAACTCGCCGTTCGACACAGCCAGGTTGGGCTGCACGATGTCGGTGACGTAGGTGGGCTCCAGCGTCCAGCCCTTAGCCTTGAGCAGTTCGACGGCGATCTTGGTTGGTTCCTGGTACGGCGCGGATTCGGTGACGATGATCTTGATGGTCTTGTCATTTGCGGCGGACGCGCCGCCGGTAAGGCCGCAGCCGGTGGCGGCGGCGACCGAGGCTGCGCCTGCACCGGCCAGGGCCAGTTTGAGGAAGTTCCTGCGTTCCATGATGTGTCCTTTGAGTGGGTGGGGGGTTACCGGTAGGCGGAGGGAACCGGTTCGGTGCCGTTGAGGAAGTAGCGGCCCAGTTCGTTGTACTTATAGGCCACGGGGTCGTGGAGGGTATGGGTTCTCACGTCCCGCCAGTAGCGGTCGAAGCCGTATTTGCTGCCCGCCGCACGGGCCCCGGTGACATCGAAAATCCGCGCGGTGACGTCGAGGGAGACCTCGTGGGCGGTGATCTTCGCCGCCGCGATCTGTTCCGCCACGCCGGCGCGGTCCGCCGCGGACAGTCCGTCCCCGGCGTCCCACGCCCACTGCAGCGCAGCGGTGGCATGGTCGACGACGGCGGCCAGGGACTGCAGCTTGGCGGTGAAGGAGCCATAGTGGTTCTGGATAAACGGATCTTCCGTGGCCGCTGCAACCTCCGCGTGGAACCACGGGCGGGCGGCGGTCCGGGTGTAGTCCCGGGCGGCCAGGACGGCGCCCTCGGCAGCGGCCAGGTAGGCGTGCGCGAAGAGCAGCTGGAAGGCCGGGGTGGTCAGGACCTGATGCGGCTGCCGGTCGCCGTCGTGGGCGCCCAGGTTCGTGATGACGGCGGCATCCGGCACAAAAACGTCCCGGAATTCGATGGTGTTAGTGGCCGTGAGCCGGGAGCCGAGCACATCCCAATCATCGTGGCGGACCACTCCGTCGGACGCGGTGTCGATGATCAGCGCGAGCCGGTCGCCGCCTTCGAGGACCGCACGGCCGTAGATCCGATCGGCCACCCTACTGCCGGTGGAGAAGGGCTTTTTGCCGGTGACGCGGTAGCCCTCGCCGGTGCGGACGCCAACCGCCTGCGGCCCCTGCGGTGTGCCGGTGGAGGACCAGAGCCACTGCTTGGAGAGGCATTCGTCCGCCAGGGCCTGCCCGCGCTCCTCGTCCAGGTCGATGTACGGGAAGGCCTGGAAAATGTAGTGATAGCCCAGCAGCTGGCCAATCGAGTTATCGGCCCGGGCGATCCGCTGCACAATCTCGAACGAGGTCTCCCAGTCGATTCCGGCGCCGCCGAAACGGGTGGGAATGGTCAGCGGCAGCAGCCCGGACCGGCGCAGGATTTCCACTTCGGTGAAAGGCGGCTTGTTCGCGACGTCCCGGTCCAGGGCGTCGGCTCCGAGGATCGCGGCGACCTCGTCGGCTATGCCGAACCAGTGGTCCTGGAGTTCTGTGGTGCGGTGGCCGTAGCGGGTGAGCAGGCTGGCGGTCATCGGGTTTCTCCTGTGGTGGCAAGGCTGGCTGCGCCGTCGGCGGCGAATGCTCCGCGGAAGCGGGCGGCGGGGTGGCGTTCGTTGAGCAGTCCGCCGCTGCCGGGCCCGTCAGCGCCGAAGAGCTTTTCCCGCAGGGTTCCGGGCGCGTACTCCGTCTGGGCCAGCCCGCGGCGGCGCAGTTCCGGCAGCACTCCCTCGATGAAGTCCGTGTAGGAGCCGGGCAGGACGGAGTTGATGATGTTTATCCCGTCCACGCCGGCGTCCTGCCAGCGCTCGAGTTCATCGGCGATCTGTTCCGGTGTGCCGGTGATCTGCTGGGCTTCGGTGCGGTAGCGGGCGACGTCGGCCAGGGTGGGATTACCGCCGGGGGTGGAGTCAATGATGGCCTGCAGCACTCCGCGCCCACCCTCGGTCCGAACCTCGCCGAGCGGAGTCTCGAGGTCCAGCCCGCCCAGGTCGATCCCGAGGCCGCCGCCAATGTGCGCGATCACTGCGTCGAGTTCCAGGTATTCGTCCAGTTCCGCCTTCCTGCGCTGGGCTTCCGCCTCGGTACTGCCAACCACAAAGGACAGGCCGGTGAAAACCTTGACGTCCTGCGGCAGCCGGCCCGCCTCCACGGCGCGGGCCCGGACCCCGGACGCGACCTTGGCCGCGTGGGCCGGGTTGGGCGCGAAGATGAACGTGGCTTCGGCGTTGGCTGCCGCGAATTGCTGTCCGCGCCCCGAACTGCCGGCCTGGAAAAGGACCGGGGTGCGCTGCGGTGACGGTGAACTCAGGTGCGGCCCGTCGATCGAGTAGCGCTCTCCGCGGTGATGGATCTTGTGCACCTTCTCCGGGTCCGCATGCACTCCGCTGTACTTGTCTTGGCTTAGTGCGTCCTCGTCCCACGACCCTTCCCACAGTTTGTAGACGGCTTCGACGTATTCGTCGGCCCAGTCGTACCTGCGGTCATGCTCGGTGAGTCCGTCGCCGCCGAAGTTCCGGTGCGCGTTCTCCAGCACCGAAGTGACGATGTTCCACCCGGCCCGGCCGTTCGTGAGGTGGTCAAGCGTGGACATCTGGCGCGCGAACTGGAAGGGGTGGCTTTGCACCACCGAGGACGTCGCGGCCAGGCCGATCTCGCTCGTGGCGCCGGCCAGCGCGGCGAGCAGCAGCACGGGATCGTTGGCCGGGACCTGCAGGCCGCGGCGCACATGCGAGGCCCAGCCGCCGTCGTGGTTTCCATAGAGGCCCACGACGTCGGCGAAAAAGAGGGCGTCGAACTTCGCCGCTTCGAGCTGGCGGGCGAGGTCCGTCCAGAAACCGAGTTCGTTAAAGCGGTGCTGTTCGGCTTCCGGATGCCGCCACTGGCCGCCGCGGATGTGGCTGGTGGTGTTCATCAGGAACGCGTTCAGCAGCAGTCGCGGCCGCGGTCCGGAGAAACGGGTACTGGGGATAGGCATGGGCGTTCTTTCGGTAGGAGCGGAGGGCTAGAGGCGTTTGTCGGCGCGGCGGGAGATCCAGGAGCCGCCCAGCTGCACGGCCTGCACCAGCAGGATCATGAGGACGATCGCGGTGATCATCAGCCCGGTTTCGTAGCGGTAGTAGCCGTAGCGGATGGCGAAGTCCCCGATCCCGCCGCCGCCCACGAGGCCGGCCATGGCGGAGTAGGAGATGAAGCTGACGGTCATGATGGTCGCGGAGCTGATCAGCCCCGGCCGCGCTTCGACCAGCAGGACGTCGCGGACAATCTGGGACCGGGTCGCGCCCATGGAACGGGCCGCTTCCACCACACCCCCGCCCAGCGCGGTGAGGTTCTGTTCCACGAACCGGGCGAAGTATGGGATCGCGTTGATGGTCAGCGGCACAATCACCGCGGCCGTGCCGATGGTGGTGCCCACGATGAAGCGGGTGAACGGGATGATGGCGATCAGCAGGATCAGGAACGGAAAGGACCGGACCAGGTTGACCGCCGAGTCCAGGACCCGGTGCAGCTTGGGTTTGTGGACCAGCCCGTTGGGGCCCAGGCCGTAGAGCAGGACGCCCAGCGGGGTGCCGATGAGTACGGCCAGCGGGATCGCCACCAGCAGCATGATGCCCGTCTGGCCCAGCGCGGTGAGCAGTTCGGGCCAGACTTCGATGATGCGCTCAAGCATGGTGGGCTCCTTCAAACCGGGCGGCGGCGGGCTCTCTTGCAGCGCGGTCCAGGCGGATTTCGTCGGAAATGAGATAGCGGCCAATCGAGGTTGCGGGCGTGAAACCGGGCCGCTGCAGCTCGGCAAGCGCGAACTGTTCCACCACGCGGCCCTCCTCCATCACGGCCACGTTGTCCGCGATCGCCTTGACGACGTTCATCTCGTGCGTGACCACCACGATCGTGATGCCGAAGCGGGCGTTGACGTCGCTGAGGTACTGCAGCACGGAGGCGGTGGTCCGCGGGTCGACGGCGGACGTGGGCTCATCGCACAGCAGGACCTTCGGCTCGGTGGCCAGGGCACGGGCGATTGCCACCCGCTGCTTTTGGCCGCCGGAGAGCTTGGCCGGGTAGGTTCCAGCTTTCTCGGACAGGTCGACGACGGCGAGCGCCTCGAGTGCCCGGCGGCGGCGCTCGGCGGCGTTGCCCACCCCGGCGAACTTGAGTGAGAGCTCCACGTTCTGCGCGGCTGTGCGGTTGTTTAGCAGGTTGAAGTGCTGGAAGATCATGCCGATCCCGTGCCGGGTGGCGCGTAGTTCGGCGTCGCCCAGGCCGGTGAGGTCCACTCCATCCACCAGCACCCGGCCCGAGGTGGGGCGCTCCAGCAGGTTGATGTTGCGCAGCAGGGTGGATTTACCGGCTCCGGAGAAGCCGATGATTCCTTGGATGCTGCCGCGCGGGATGTCCAGTGACACGTCATCCACAGCGGTCAAGCTGGATCCACTGCTGCTGAAAACGGTCGAAACGTTCTCGATCCGGATCATGCCGTCCTCCTTCGGTCAGTACCCGAGAAGAGGTGCCCACCCGCACTGGGGGCCCGGCGGCAGCGTGGCAGGACACGGCTGCGGCGGACCAACGAAAGCAGATGCTTCTCCATCGGTCCTGGCGGTAGCACCCATCTCCGCAGAATTACGGAAGGGGTTGCTGCGGCGTCACGGAGCCAGGTCTCTCAGCCGCTCTGGATGGTTATGGGTCCATGCTGGTGGCCGGGGACGGGACCGCGCAAACATGTGTCCGTCCGTGGCACAGTGCGTCGGACTGTGACTCTCCGGGCGTCACACCCGGACTTTGTTACGTCATCCTGCGTTCAGTTCCCCCCTGTCACCGAGCCCTCGGCGGTGCGGCTCCAGCGATCCGCATACCACCAACTCGCGCAGGGTGAGGCAGGATTGCTGTGTGACACTTCCCGAACGTCCGCCGCTTTCCCCCAGCCTCAGCGGAGCAGAGTTCCGCCGCTGGTACTGGCTCAAGGACGAGCTGCAGGCCTTTGCCCGGCACCTGGGCCTGCGGGCAACAGGCTCGAAGGAAAGCCTCGCTGACCGTTTGGAAGCGTTCCTGGATGGCCGCCCCCAGCCGCTTCCAACACCGGCACCGGGCCGAACGGCGGACCGGCTGAGGCCGCCGCTGACCATCCACACTGTCATTCCCGCCGGCCATCCCTGCAGCCAGGTCCTCCGGGCGTTTTTCCTCAATGCCCTGGGACCGGGGTTCCGCTTCGACGCTCCGATGCGGGAGTTTTTCGCGGCCAACGACGGCAGCGCGACCCTGGCCGCGGCGTTGGACCACTGGCATGCCACCCGCGGCGCCGAGCCGAGGCCTATCGGGGCGCAGTTCGAACTCAACCGCTTCAGCAGGCAGTGGCATCGGGACAATCCGGCTGGATCCCGGCAGGATCTGCTCGCGGCCTGGCAGTCCCACCGGTCCCTTCCCACAGACCTCCGCCCGGCAAACGGCACCACCCCGTGAAAGCCTGGCTTTTCCTGCTGCTGGCAATCGTCCTGGAAGTCACCGGCTCCCTTGCGCTGAAGGCAGCCCTGGACGCTCCCGCCCTGTACGCCGTTGTGGTGCCTGCCTATCTGGCCGCGTTCGTTTTGCTCTCGGCGACCCTGCGCGCCGGCATGGGACTGGGCGTTGCCTACGGAATCTGGGGTGCCACCGGGGTTGCGCTCACCGCGGTTATGTCGCTGTTCCTGTTTGGAGAGCCGATCACCCTACTGATGGGCCTGGGAATCACCGCCGTGATGGCTGGTGTGCTCTGCGTTGAACTGGGCCGCCAGGCCGCGGAGAAGAGAACGGGCGGGGCGGCCTGATGGCGTGGCTGTTCCTATGCGGAGCCATCGTCTTCGAAGTGGGCGGGACCCTTTCCCTGCGCCTCGCCCTCGAGGACAAGCGCTGGTACGCCGGTGTCGTGACCGGTTATTCGGTTGCCTTCAGCATGCTCTCCCTGACCCTCGCCAGCGGCATGGCCCTGGGGATCGCGTACGGAATCTGGGCTGCCGTCGGCGTGGCCCTCACCGCTGTACTCAGCCGGTTCCTGTTCCAGGAACCACTGACCTGGCTGATGGGACTGGGCATTGCCCTCATCATCGGCGGGGTCCTGCTCATCGAGCTGGGCGCAGCGTACTGACCTGATCCGGCGGATGAACAGAGGAAGGCTGCGCGTGCCTCACCAACCGAAGCGGCGCGCCTCAATCACCGGGCAGGTATCCATCACGACGTCGAGCCCGGCCGCGGCGGCACGCTGGGCTGCCGCTTCGTCAACGACGCCCAGCTGCAGCCACACCGCGTTGGCACCAACGGCAATGGCCTGGTCCACGACATCTCCCACTTTCGCTGAGTTCACGAAACAGTCGACGACGTCGATTTGGCCGGGGATGTCCGCAAGCCGGGTGTAGCCCTGATTCCCGTGCACGGCCTCGCCCTTCAAGTTGACCGGGACGACCTCCATCCCCAGCGTGTCCTGGACGAACCGCGCAACGCCGACAGCCGGACGCAGCGGATTATTGGAAAGCCCCACCACCGCCCAACGTCCCTGGGCCGAGAGCAGGCGGGAGATGACCTTGGGATCGTTACGATGCGTCATGTGGGCGCCTCCGTCCGGTCGGTGTGCTGAAGACTTCCCCAGCCTACGCGCCGAGCGGCACACCGGTCGATGGGCGGATCGGTGCTGCCCTAGTCCAGGAAAGCGTCAACGGCGGCGGCCAGCGCTGCGTCTTCGATTCCGTGCCATCCACCGTCCACGAGCTGGAAGGACCCCTCGGGCAGGACGGCTGCGGTGTTCCGTGCCCAGTCCTGGAGCCGCCGGTCGCTGCCCGAGCTCGCCAGGACCAGCACCGGAACACGGATACCTGCCAGGCTCGACAGATCCGTATCGATCATCAAAGTGAGGTCGTAGGCGATGGTGTGCGCGGCTGGCTCGAACTGGCTGGGTTCGGATTCACGGATCAGCTCTTCCGGGACGCCGATGGACTCCTGGAAGAGACGGATTGCTCCGGCGCGGTCGTCTGCCTCGATGAGGGCCGCGAGCTGGGGGCGGATGTCCGGCCCCGATCCGCCGTCATTGGACAGTGGCGGTTCCACGGCCACGACACTGGAGATGACGGCGGATTCCGAGGCCGCCCGCAGGGCCAGGATCGCGCCGGACGAGGTGCCCAGCAGATCCGCCGTTCCGCCGGCGGTTTCGACTACCGCCAGGAGGTCGTCCACTTCTGATTCAGCCGTGTATTCCTCCCCGTCGCCGCTGGCACCCTTGCCCCGGCGGTCGTAGGTGTAAACGGTGTGGCCTGCGGCGAGCCGTTCCGCGACGCCGGCCAATCCGGAGGTGGTCCGGTCCATCATGATCGGATCCACCACCACCAGGGGAGGTCCGGCGCCGTGCCGGTCCCAGGCGATCGGTGTTCCATCGGCGGACAGCACACGCCCCGAGGCGCCGGCTGAAGGGTCCATGATTCCTCCTTGGCGGGAGTTCCAGCCCGCGGACTGGCGGTCATTCCACGGTAGGAGCGCCTCCAAGCGGGGTCAATGGGCTGGTGCTTGCGGGGTGCCAAGGTCGCCGGAGCTGCACCCTGGGTTCCTGCCCCGCCCCGGCTTTCGGCCCGGGGAGCCGCCCCGGAACCGGCCGCAGCCCATTGCGCGTACACTGTAAACAAATGAGGTATACGCTGTAAACACCACCCACTCACGAATTGAGGCACCGATGGCCGGGAACCTGCCGCTCAGCCCGGATTCAATTGCGGCTGCCGCCGTCGGGATCGCCGCCACCGATGGCCTCGAAGCGGTGACCATGCGCCGGGTTGCCGGAGAGCTCGGCGTCTCCGCGATGGCGCTCTACCGCCATGTGGCCGATAGGCGTGCGCTGCTGCTGCTTATGGCAGACGCCGCCACCGGGGACTACGCACTCCTGCCCTCCGGCCCCTCCTCCTGGCAGCAGATGCTCGGACACATGGCCGATGCCCAGTGGCAGGCGTTCGAGGCGCATCCGTGGCTGCTGAGCATCGTCCTGACTCCCCGGCGGCTTGTGAACATGGCCACGCCCGCCGAAGTGGACCTGCTGCTCTCCCAGCTGCGCGGCGCCGGCCTCACCGAGGAACAGGGTTTCGACTGCCTGCTGGGAATCTCCGCGGCAGTTATCGGCACAGCCGCGATCACCGCGGCGGCACAGGCCGGCCCCAAGCGCTCTGATCCTGACGACCATGCGGTATGGCGCGGCGACGCCGTCGCGCAATTTCCGCAGGCAGCCCGGTTCCAGGACCGGGGCATCAGCCCTGCGGCCTCCCGCCGCTCCCTGGACTTCGTCGTCGCGAACTTCATCCGCGGCGTCGAACAGACACTTACCCAATCACCCGGCTCCGCAGCGCGCCCGGTTTCACGGAAGGAAGAAAATGCAACTGAAAAATAAGACCGCAATCATCACCGGCGGCGCCGGCGGAATCGGACGCGGAATCGTGCGCCGGTTCCTGTCCGAGGGCGCCAAGGTCGCCGTCGTGGACATCGATCAGGCCCAGGGAGACCAGCTGCTGGCCGACCTCGACGGCCTGGGCGACGTCATCTTCATCGCCAAGGACATTTCCAAAGAGGAGAACGCCGCCGCCATCGTGGCCGAAACCGTGGAGCACTTCGGCGCCCTGGACATCCTGGTCAACAACGCCCATGCCTCCAAGCAGGCGCCGATCATGGAGACCACCCAGGAAATGTGGGACCTCTCCTTCGGCACCGGCACCATGGCCACGTTCCACCTGATGCGCGCCGCCTACCCGGAACTGAAGAAGACCCACGGCAGCATCGTCAACTTCGCTTCAGGGGCCGGCATGAAGGGCCTGCCGAACCAGGCAACCTACGCCGCGGCGAAGGAGGCCATCCGTGCCATCTCCCGGACCGCGGCCAACGAATGGGCGGCGGACGGCATCCGCGTGAACGTCGTCTCTCCCATTGCCATGACCCCGGGGATCGTCCAGTGGAGCCAGGCCTACCCCGAGGCCTACCAGGAAGTCGTGGACGCCGTCCCGCTCGGCCGCCTCGGCGATCCGGAAACCGACATCGCCCCGATCGTCGTGTTCCTGGCCAGCGAAAACTCCAAGTACATGACCGGCCAGACGCTGATGGCCGACGGCGGTTCCATCAAGCTGTACTAGCCCCCACCGCCGAGAGGTCAGCTGCGGCTCTCCCCCGAGCCGCAACTGACCTCTCGGTGGCTTGACCGGCGATCGCGCACCCGGCGGGCAAAATGACGGCGTTTGGCCAATTTGCGGGCCGCTGTTGCCTGACCCGGCATTATGCGTCTAAGATCACATTTATCAGGGCAAGAATAGAGACTTCCTGTTGGAGGTCTTTTCTTGCCCTTTTTCGTTTCTATTGGGCCGTGGTCTCTGACAGGAGCAATCCCGACAGAGAGGTCGGCCATAATGTCGAGTTTTACACTCCGCGGCGTGCACGACGTAGTTTCTTACATTGACGCCCGCCCAAAGATCGCGGGCCGGGCTGGTGTCATTTGGTGGCTCGCACTGGGCGGCCTGTTCCTAGACGCCTTTTCCAACTCTGCGCTGAGCGCGGGCCTTGGACCCATGACCAGGGACCTGGAGCTCAGCGCCACGCAGGTTGCCATCCTGACGTCCCTCGCCTCCTGGGTCGCCATCGTGTTCAACCCGATTGGCGGGTGGATGGCGGACCGTTGGGGCCGCATTCCGCCGCTGGTTTTCGCTAAGTTCCTGGCACTGATCGGTGCAGGCCTGGCCGCCTTTGCACCCGCTTTCGAGCTGGTCCTGGTCGGACGCTTCTTCGTGGGTGCCGCCTACGGCATCGACTTCGCGATCGCCATGGCCCTGTTGGCTGAATTTACCCCCGCACGGTTCAAGAGCCGCCTGAACACCTGGCAGGGCATCTGGTACACCGCGGTCAGCTCCAACCTGATTTTGGCCATCCTGTTCTACAACATGGGTGTCGGAGAATCGATCTGGCGCTACGCCGTCGGCTCAGCGGGAGTCGTGGCGCTGGCCCTCTTTATTGCCCAGCTCACGTTTATGGTCGAAAGCCCCACCTGGGCAGCCAGAAAGGGCCTGCTTGAAAAGGCGGCCGCGTCGATGACGAAGATCTATGGGGAGACGTTCTCGGCAGCGCCCGTCGAAGACCGCGCACCGATCCTGAATCAGGCGACCAAGGGTTTCGCCAACATTGCACTGATTTTCCGTGGAATCTACCTCCCCCGGACCATCCTCGCTGCCACCATCCAGATGGGGCAGTCCATCCAGTATTTCGCCGTCGGCTGGTACCTCCCGATTATTAGCCTGACGCTGTTCGGCGAAGACTTTGTCGTGGCCACGTTCGGTGCACTTGTTTTCAACCTCTTTGGTATTGTCGGCGGCTTCCTTTCCCCGGTGATCGGCAGGAAACTCGGCCTGCGCAAGGCCTCGGCAGTCGGCTTCGGCGCCGTGTTCATCATGCTGGTGATACTCGGGGCCTTCTACGAGAGCCTGCCGATCTTCCTGGCCTTCCTGATCCCGTCCCTGTTCATCCTGTTCCATTCCGGCGGGCCCGGCGCCAACGGCAAGAGCATCTCCACCCTGTCCTTCCGCAGCGAACTGCGTGCAGGAGCCAACGGTGTCATCGGGGCGCTGGGCAGCACCGGCGCGGCCCTGGGCCTGCTCATCTTCCCCATCCTCAAGGAGGACCTCGGTCTCGGCCCGACCTTCCTGATCCTCGCCGCCGTACCGCTGACCGCCTGCATCGTATGTTCGGTCATCAAGTGGGACCCCACCCGCGCAGCTCTCAGCCCGGATGAGGAAGAGAACGCCCCGCAGTTCCGGAGCGATCGGGCCCGAACCGAAACGGCACGGGTCTAGGTGGCGCGGATGCAGCCGGCGATCCTATCCATCGATGAAGGCACCACGGGAACCCGGGCAGCCTGGGTCACCGAGGACGGGACGGTCCATGGCGAGGAGTACCGCCGCCTTCAGGTCTCCACTCCCCGTACCGGGGTAGTGGAACAGGATGCCGGAGAAATCCTCGCCAAGACGCTGGAAGTCTGCCGAATCGTCGTCCAGCGCGCCGCCGAAGCGGGCTACGAGCTCAAAGCGGCCGCCATCGCCACACAGCGGGCGACGGCGGTACTTTGGGACACCGTCTCCGGCCATCCCCTGGTGCCGGCCATGGTGTGGCAGGACACCCGCCATGCAGCCGGGCTCGAGGCCCTGGGCAGCACCTGGAACGAACACCTGATCCCGACGGTGGGCCGCCCCGCAGGAGTGCGCTCCCCCTACCTCTGGGCAGCCCACCATCTACGGGAAAGCCCGGAAGTGGCCGAGGCCTACGCGGCGAAACGGCTTGGTTTCGGCACCATGGAAACCTGGCTTCTCTGGAACCTCACCAGGGAACGTGCCTATGTGGCCACCTCTACCAACGCCACCTCAGCCGGCGCCTATGTCCTCGCGGAGCACCGGTATGAAACCTCCTGGATCCAAGCCATGGGCTTTCCGGTGGAGATCCTGCCGGAGCTTCGCCAGGACGCCGAAGAGCTGGGAACCACCGATCCGCGGCTCCTCGGACTCGCGCTGCCGATCCGGGCGGCCGTGGGCGACCAGCATGCCGGCACCGTAGGCCTTGGCTGCCTGGACGCTGGGCAGGCCATGTGTGTGCACGGCACCGGCAGCTTCGTCGATCTGGTCACCGGGCCCCGCCTGCCGGAGAACCCAGGCCTTTATGACGGGACCCTGACCCTCACCGGATGGCGCCGCAACCATCAGAGCGTTTATGCAGTGGAGACCTTCACTGCCACCACGGGGTCGGCGCTCGACTGGCTGTGCGGTTCCTTGGGCTGGTTCGATTCCGCCGTGCAGATCAGCGAGCTGGCCGCCCTGGCCAGCGGGGCAAACGGCGTGATGTTTGTTCCCGCGCTGACGGGCATCCGGGTTCCGGTCGTCGAGCCGCGGGTCCGCGCGTCCCTGAGCGGGTTGTCCATGGCGACCAGCCGGTCCGAGGTGGCTTACGCCGTCCTGGAAGGCATTGCCCACTCGGTGGCGAGCAGCGTTCACGCGAACGAGGAAGTTGCCGGGGTTTCGGTCACGGAAATCAGGGTCGGCGGCGGAATGTCCGGCAGCGATCCGCTCATCCAGATGCAGGCTGACCTGACCGGGATGCCGATGCGGCGGATGCCCGCCACCGGCACGGCAAGCCTGCGTGGCGCGGCGTTCCTGGCCGGCGCCGACGGGCTCCTGTGGGATTCGCTCGACACCGCGGCGCAGGCCCTGGGGCCGGGCGAACTCTTCGAACCGGCCATCTCCGCAGCAGAGCGGGACGAACGGCGAAACATATGGGCCAGTCACATTAACCGGGAGCTGGAGCAGGCCGCGGGCTAAGCCGCCCGTGGCGCCGTCCTGCTCACCTCGTTTTGCACTAATTGCACTAAATTGCACCAGAAAGAAATACACCCATGATCTCTTTTCCCGCACGTAAACCAAAGGCAAACCGGGCCCGAATGGTCTCCGAAACCCCGCTGAAACTGGACAGAAAGGAACAGCTGGAGGCGCTCGGAACCGAACGTTTTGACATTGTTATTGTTGGCGGCGGCGTTACGGGTGCCTACACGGCCATGGACGCAGCACTGCGGGGCTACCGTGTGGCCCTCCTGGAAAAGGACGATTTCGCGTCCGGAACCTCCTCCAAATCCTCGAAAATGATCCACGGCGGCCTCCGCTACATTGAGCAGGGAAACCTGCCCCTGGTCCGGCATTCCCTGTTGGAGCGCCAGCGGCTCCGGAAGAATGCTCCGCATCTGGTCCAGCGGCTGCCGTTCCTGTTCCCGGTCCTGTCCGAAGAGGGCATTTTCGACCGGCGCCTCGCAGCCGGGTTCGAGAGCCTGCTGTGGACCTATGACCTGGCCGGAGGCTGGCGGGAAGGCGTCCTGCACCAGAAGCTCAACAAGGCCGAAGTCCTCTCCCACTGCCCCACGTTCAAGGGGGAAAAGCTCGACGGCGGGTTTATGTACTACGACGCCAGGGCCGACGACGCCCGGCTGACCCTGGCGCTGGCCCGGACCGCTGCGTTTCACGGCGCCACCGTGCTCAACGGCGCCAAGGTCACGGACGTGACCCGCAGCGGCGGGAAGGTCGACGGCGTCATCGTGGCTGCGGACCAGCGCGAAGTCCGGGTGCGTGCCTCCGTGGTCGTCATCGCAACCGGCGCGTGGCTCAGGGACTGGAACGGCGCAGGCAAGGACGCCGACGCCCCGAGTATCCGCCCTGCCAAGGGCGTGCATATCGCTGTGCCGTGGAGCAAGATCCGCAACGACTGCACCGTGACGATCCCCGTGCCCGGCCGCACCCGGCGGGCCACGATCACCCGCTGGGGCAACACCTCCTACCTGGGGACAACAGACGAGGATTACGAGGGAGACCTCGACGACGTGAACTGCACCCGGGAGGAAATGGACTTCCTCCTCGACGGCGCACGCAGCGCCCTGAACCTTGACCTCGAAGCCGAGGATGTCCTGGGCAGCATCGGCGGATGCCGTCCGCTGGTGGCTCCGCCCGGAGGAAAAACGGTCGAGGTCAAGCGCAACCATGAGATCCGCACCGACCGTGACGGCCTGGTGACAGTCGTCGGCGGCAAGCTGACCACGTCCCGGCACATGGCTGAACAAACGGTGGACGCAGCCCAGAAGGTCCTGGGAGAGCGGCGCCGCTGCCGCACTACGGGTGCCTCCTTGCTGGGCGGAGCCGGATACGACGCCGAGGCCGTAGTGGCATCCGGGGGCCTGGCGGCTCATCTGGGCGAGCGCTACGGGACCGAATCCCGGTTCGTCACGGATATCCTCGCCGACGATCCCTCCCTCGACCGGCCCATCGTCGAAGGCCTGCCCTACCTGGAAGCCGAAGTTGTTTACGCAGCCCGCCACGAGATGGCCCGCAGCGTTGATGACATCCTCTCCCGGCGGACACGCGCACGCATTATGGCCCGTGACGCTTCCGCTGCCGCTGCTCCCCGGGTGGGCGCGCTGCTGATGAAGGAACTCGACCTTCCAGCCAGCGTCGTCGACGCCCAGGTAGCCGACTACAAAAACCAGACCACACATGAACGAGCAATCCTGATGGGAGCCAAATAAGTGATAAGCAAGGAAGCAGTCAAACGGGGTTACAACCGGGGGAACTACACGGTGGGCGCACCCAGCCAGCCGGGCTACGCGGCAGGCCTTGACGGGGCCAGCCTCTCGGGCGAACCGTATTTCTCTACGCCCGCTCCCGCCGTCGTTAATGCGCAGACGCTGGAGCTCCTCGCCACCGCAGCCGACAAGGTCGTCACGGATCCCGGGCTGGTCCGGGACGGTACCCGTGACTGGTGGGCCGGAACGATGATCGCCGAAACCGGCGGCCGCCCGGCGGCCCCGGAGTCGGTGATCGTTCACGTTTCCACCACCGAGCAGGTCCAGGCGGTCATGCGGATCGCCGCCCAGGCATCCCTGCCGGTCACCGTCTCCGCCGGGCGGAGCAACGTTACCGGTGCGGCGCTGCCCGTCGCCGGCGGCATCGTCCTGGACGTGTGCGGACTGGACAAGTTCGTGTCCTTTGACGAGGCCAGCCAGATCCTCGAGGTCGAAGCCGGCGTCTTCGGCGACATCTTCGAGGAAACCATCCAGCGGGACTACGGCATGACGATGGGGCACTGGCCCTCGTCCTACGCCATCAGCACGGTTGGCGGCTGGGTCGCCTGCCGTGGGGCCGGGCAGCTTTCCACCCGGTACGGCAAGATCGAGGACATGGTCTACGGGATGGACGTGGTCCTTGCCAACGGGGAGCTGGTCACCCTGGGCGAGAGCGCACGCGCAGCAGTCGGCCCCGACCTGCTGCAGCTGTTCATCGGCTCCGAAGGCACCCTGGGCGTCATTACCCGGGTCCGTTTCAAGCTGCACCGCCTCCCCGACTTCGGCCGGGCGATTGCCTACGGGTTTGCGTCCTTTGCCGACGGTCTCGAAGCCTGCCGGCAGATCATGCAGGAGGGTGCCACGCCCGCCGCGCTCCGGCTCTACGACGAGCTCGAAAGCGGACTCCAGTTCGGGCTGCCGGAGACCAACGTCCTGCTGATTGCCGACGAAGGACCCCGGGAACTCGTCGACGCCGGACTCACCATCGCGGAACGGATCTGCGCGGCCTCAGGCACTGAACTGGACGCAGACGCCGTCTTTGAACGCTGGCTCGACACCCGCTACCTCACCGGAAAGAGCGCCGAGGGATTCAAGCGCAGCCCGGGGCTGGTTGCGGACACGCTGGAAATGATCGGCCCGTGGGCCGTCCTCCCGGCCGTGTACGACGACGTGGTTGCCGCCATTAACGCCGTCCCTGGAACCCTCGCCGGATCCGCCCACCAGTCCCACGCCTACGTCGATGGTGCCTGCCTCTACTTCTCCCTGCGCGGTGATGTGGATGTTGCGGATCGCGGCGTTTGGTACCGGCAGGCCTGGGACGCGGCTAACGAAGTGATCCTTCGGCACAATGCCACCCTGAGCCATCACCACGGCGTCGGGCTGCTCCGCGCTCCCTACATGGAGCGTTCGCTGGGTACGGGATTTGAGGTGCTGCGCGCGGTCAAGGCCGCGCTGGACCCGCAGAACCTGTTGAACCCCGGCAAACTGGGCCTCTAACCAACCCGGGCAGGCATCGTGGACGAGGATAGAGCAATGATCGATTTCCCTCCGGAGCTTGAGCTCCATCTGGCACGAAACCCCGTTATCGCTTCGGTGTTCGGCATCGAAGCGGTTCCCGGGTTCCTGGCGTCCGATTGCAGGACCTGCATCCTGGCGCACCTTGAGCTGCATCAGCTCGAAGGTGCGCTGCGGATACTGGACCAGGCGGGAAAGTTCACCTTCGTTAACATGGATGCCTGCTCGGGCCTGGGCCAGGACAAAGGCGCCCTTGAATACCTGAAGAAGATCGGGACAAGGGCAATCGTCAGTACCCGGACGTCGCAGATCCAGCGCGCCAACCAAATGGGCATGGTGACAATGCAGAAAGTCTTCGTCACGGACCGGTCCAACCTGCCACGCAGCCGCGGCGCCATCGAACAAAGCAAACCGCACCTGGTCCAGCTGATGCCCTGGCCCGTGGTTTCGCACCTGTCTCCGGGCGAACTTGCTGGATTGTCACCGTTTATCGCCGCTGGATTCGTGCAGACGGCCGGCGATGTGGCTACTGCCCTGAAGGAAGGCGCCAAGGGAATTTCCACCAGCGCAGCCGAGCTTTGGGACCTGGCGGTCCGCCGGACACCCGCCACCCAGCCCCTTACACCCGCACCCGACACCGCCAAGGAGCACACCCCATGACCCGCACGTTTTTCCAGGTTATTGCCCACTACCAGACGCTTCCCGGGCAGGAGGAGGCGGTGGCCGGCCTGCTGGGCTCCCTCGCAGCAGCCAGCCGCAAGGAACCAGCGAACCTGTCCTATGAGTTCTTCCAGAGCCTCGAGGACCCCTGCCACTTCGTCATCCTGGAGCAGTACACCGACGCCGCCGGTTTCGCCGCTCACCGGGAGACCAGCCATTTCCAGGAGATCGGAGCAGCGCAGATCATCCCCAAGCTGGCGGACCGCAGGATCCAGAGCTTCGAGGACACCGCGAATGCTTAGCGCCGTCCTCTACGAATCAGGTGCTGACCGGCCCTACGCCGCCAGCACGCCGCTGGCCCTGGAAGACCTTGCGGTTCCGGCCCCGCGGCGGGGTGAGGTCCTGGTGAAGATCGAACGTTCCAGCCTCTGCCACTCCGACCTCTCCGTCATTAACGGGTCCCGGCAGCGGCCCCTTCCCATGGCACTCGGCCACGAAGCCGCCGGCACCGTTGTCCAAACGGGCGAAGGCGTGCAGGACCTGGCCGAGGGCACCCGCGTCGTGCTGGTCTTCGTACCGGCCTGCGGCGCCTGCCGCAGCTGCGCGTCCGGGCGTCCGGCCTTGTGCAGCCGCGGGGCTGAGGCCAACGGAGACGGAAGACTCCTGCACGGCGAACCGCTCCTGCGGTCCGCTTCCGGGACAACGATCAACCATCACCTCGGCGTTTCCGCTTTTTCGGAGTACGCAGTCGTGGCACGGGAATCCCTGGTCCGCATTGAGGACGACGTCCCCTGGGATGTGGCCGCCATGTTCGGCTGCGCCGCGCTCACCGGCATCGGCGCTGTCCTCAACACGGCACAGCTCCAGGCCGGCCAGAGCATCGTCGTCTTCGGGCTGGGCGCTGTGGGACTGATGGCCGTCATGGCAGCCGCACAGGTTGCGGGCACCACCGTCCTGGCGATCGATCCCCTGCCGGCCAAGCGCGAGCTGGCCCTAAAGTGCGGCGCCCACTTCGTGGGGTCTCCCGAGGAAGCCGCCGCCCTGGCTGCCGCCCACACCGAGTCCGGTGTGGACGTGGCCGTGGAAGCGGTTGGGAATGCCTCTGTCATGGAAGCCTGCCTGGCCTTGCTGGACCGGGGCGGAGCGCTCGTCTCGGTGGGACTGCCCCACCCCGCGCAGGAATTGAACGTCCAGGCCCTGCAATTCGCGGGGAAGGGGCTGCGGATCCTGGGTTCCTACATGGGCGATTGCGTGCCGGACCGGGATATCCCCGCCTATCTTGACCTCTGGCGTAAAGGCCGCCTGCCGGTGGAACTGCTGCATACGGATACGCGCCCGCTGCGGGAAATCAATGAAGGCCTCGATGCCCTGGCCGACGGGGAAGTGGTGCGCCGGCTCTTTGTCAGCTGAGGAAGCCGACGCTTCGAATTGTTACGCCGGGACTTGCCGGAAAGCGGGTCCAGGGCGTTTAGTTAGGCCTTGACCATCCCGAGCGGCTGAGAGACCTGGATCAGTGAAGCCGCAGCAACCCTGGTCGGCGCGTTTCCTCCTTGAGGCGCGGCGATAACGAGGTGGACGTCGCAGGAGGCCGGTAACCCGGCCCAGGACGTTTTCCGTAGGGTGCTACTGCCAGGACCGATGGAGTGTTCAATGACTGCAGTAGTTTCCCGTGCCGCGTCCACTACAGTGGCCGCCGCCCCCGGCAACGCCCTTCCCGTAACGTTCGACGGCGTCGGCCGCAGCTTCGGCTCCGGCGCTGACACCCATGTGGTGCTGCGGGATATCAACTTCCACGTCCGGCCCGGCGAAGTCCTCGCCATCCTCGGCTCCAGCGGCTGCGGCAAGTCCACTCTCCTGCGCGCCACCGCTGGGCTCGACGCCGCAACGACCGGGCAGGTGCTGATCGACGGTACTGCCGTCCGCGGCATCGATGACCGCTGTGCCGTGGCGTTCCAGGAACCCCGGCTGCTGCCCTGGCAGACCCTGCAGGCCAACATCGCCATCGGCCTGCCCAAGGGCACCAGCGCCAACGAGGGCAAGGCCAAGGTTTCGGAACTACTGAAGCTGGTGGAGCTGGACAGCTTCGCCAAGCATCAGCCCCGTGCCGTCTCCGGCGGCATGGCCCAGCGCGCTTCGCTGGCCCGGGCCCTGGCCCGTAAGCCCGGGGTGCTGCTGCTGGATGAACCGTTCGGTGCCCTCGACGCCCTGACCCGCCTGAAGATGCAGGACCTGCTGCTGGACGTGCACCGCGCGGCGCCGGCCACCGTGCTGCTGGTGACCCACGACGTCGACGAGGCGCTGCAGCTCGCGGACCGCATCATTGTCCTCGGCCGCGAACCGGGCAAGCCCGGTGCCACCATCACGCAGACCATCACCGTCCCGGGCGCACGTCCCCGGGACCGTGCCTCGGCCGAACTGGCGCGAATGCGCGGCGAGCTCCTCGCGAGCCTCGGCGTCGACCGCCACTAGCCGCTCTTCCTTATCCCCCACGTTCCGGCACTGCCGGGGCGGTCCCGCAGGCGACCTGTGCCCGCAACTGCTTTGCCTCCGTACCCCCCTCCAAAAGCTCCACTCTCCAGAAGGAATCCCAATGAACAGCCGTTCCCGTTTCACTTCCCGGTTCTCGCCCCGTCCCCTCGCGGTACTCGCCGCTACCGCCGCCGCTTTCTCGCTGGCCCTGACCGGCTGCGTCGCCGGAGAGGACGCCCCCGCGGGAGCGGCCAGCGAAGGCGCCGACGGCGGCACGCTGAACATCGACTTCGCCACCTACAACCCGCTGAGCCTGGTCATCAAGGACCAGGGCTGGCTGGAAGCCACGCTCGCCGAGCAGGGCGTGGAAGTTAACTGGGTGCAGTCCGCCGGATCCAACAAGGCCAATGAGGCGCTCCGCGCCGGGGCGATCGACATCGGCTCCACCGCCGGATCCGCCGCCCTGCTGGCCCGGTCCAACGGCTCCCCGATCAAAACGATCGATATCTTCTCCCAGCCGGAGTGGTCCGCACTGGTCGTCGGACCGGACTCGGACATCACCTCCGTGGCCGACCTCGCCGGCAAGTCAGTCGCTGCGACCAAGGGCACCGACCCGTACTTCTTCCTGGTCCAGGCCCTGGAGGAAGCCGGCCTGAGCACCACGGACGTAACTGTGGAGAACCTGCAGCACGCCGACGGCCGCACGGCACTGGAAAACGGTGCCGTCGACGCCTGGGCCGGCCTCGATCCGATCATGGCCGGAGCGGAACAGGCCGGCGCCAAACTGGTCTACCGCAACCTGGACTTCAACACCTACGGCTTCCTGAACGCCACCGAGTCCTTCCTCGAAGAAAAGCCCGAACTGGCCCAGGTGGTTGTGAACGCTTATGAGAAGGCCCGGGCCTGGGCCGCCGAGAACCCGGAGGAAACCGCGCAGATCCTGGCCGACGTCGCCGGAATGGACCTCGCCGTGGCCAAGACCGTCATCCTGGAGCGCAGCAACCTGGACGTGGACCCGGCTCCGGGCGAGGCACAGCGCTCGGTTCTGGAAAAGATCGGTCCCACCTTTGTTGAGACCGGGGACGTTGCCAAGCAGTCGGACATCGACGAAGCCATCGCCAGCCTGCTGGAGAACTCCTTCGTGCAGAAGGCCGATCCGGAAGCCGTCAAGGAATCCTAATGAGTCACATCGGTAATCCTTACCTGACCGGGGGCTCAACCGTGTCCGTCGGCGCAGAGGGCACCTCCGCCGTTGGGCACCCTCCACAGGCTCCCGGCCCGGAACGCAAGACCGCCCCCGCCGGGCCGCTCGCGAAGGGGTGGGTCCGGGTGATCCTGGGCCTCGTAGTTCCCGTCCTGATCCTGGGGCTGTGGCAGCTGGTCACGGTGCTGGGCGTGTTCAGCGCGGTGCAGCTGCCGTCGCCGGGCGCGGTCCTGACCTCCGCCGTCGACCTGTTTGACCGCGGGGAACTGGGTACACATATTGCCATCTCCACCCAGCGCGTGCTTACCGGCTTTGCCGCCGGTGCCGCGCTGGGCCTGGTGCTCGGTGCCCTGCTGGGACTGTCCCGGCTGGCGGACGTCCTGCTCGGCCCGCTGTTCGGTGCCATCCGGGCCGTCCCGTCGCTGGCCCTGGTGCCGCTGCTCATCCTCTGGATGGGCATCGGTGAGGATTCCAAGGTCACGCTGATCACCATCGGAGCGTTCTTCCCGGTCTTCACCACCGTTTCCCTGGCCCTGCGCCATGTGGACAAGAACCTCGTTGAAGCGGCACGTGCCTTTGGCCTCAACGGCATCAAGCTGCTCACCACGGTGCAGCTGCCCGCCGTCGTGCCCGCCGTGTTCTCCGGGCTGCGCCTGGCGCTGGCACAGTCCTGGCTGTTCCTGGTGGCGGCCGAGCTCATCGCCTCCTCCATGGGGCTCGGCTTCCTGCTCACCGACTCACAGAACAACGGCCGCACCGACCGGATGTTCCTGGCGATCGTGCTGCTGGCAGTCATTGGTAAAACAACGGACGCCCTGCTGGGTGTCGCAGAAAAGTGGGCAGTAAAGAAGTGGGCGTAAGCACAGCAACCCAGCCGGCCACCGAACCGGAGTTCGCCACCGAGGCAGAGCGCATCGCGTTCTGGGAGGCGGCGGCCCGGCGGCTGCAGTGGGAGGAACCGTGGCACACCGCCCACACGTTCACCCCGCCGCAGCGCCTGAGCGGGCCGGAAGTTCCAGAGGCCGACGCCGAATACAGCGTCCCGGAGATCGAATGGTTCGCCGGCGGCAAGCTCAACGTCGCCGTGAACTGCGTGGACCGGCATGTCGCTGGCGGCCGCGGGGACAAGCCGGCCCTGCACTTCGAGGGCGAGCCCGGCGACCGCCGCACGCTCACCTACAAGGACCTGCAGCAGGAAGTCTCCCGCGCGGCGAACGCCCTGCTGGCCCTGGGCATCGAACAGGGCGACCGGGTGGTCATCTACCTTCCGGTCATCGTGGAAACCATCGTCATCACCCTGGCCTGCGCCCGGATCGGGGCCGTGCACTCCCTCGTGTTCGGCGGCTTCTCCGCCGAGGCGCTGAAGTTCCGCGTCGAGGACACCCGGGCCAAGCTGCTGGTCACCACCGACGGGCAGTACCGCCGCGGGGCAGCCGTCCCGGTCAAGGACAACGCGGACCAGGCCGTCTCCGGCACCAACGCCATCGAGCATGTCCTGGTGGTCAAGCGCACCGGCTGCGACATCGCCTGGACCGAGGGCCGCGACGTGTGGTGGCACGAGACCGTGGACACCGCCTCTCCCGTGCACGAGCCGGAGTCCTTCGACGCCGAAACCCCGCTGTTCATCATGTACACCTCCGGCACCACCGGGAAGCCCAAGGGCCTGGTGCACACCATGGGCGGCTACCTCACCCAGGCGTCGTGGAGCTACGAGTTCCTCTTCGCCAACCCGGAGGAGGCGGCGCGCGACGCCGACGTCCACTGGTGCACCGCAGACCTGGCCTGGGTCACCGCGCACACCTATGAGATCTACGGTCCGCTCTCCAACGGCGTCACCGAGGTGATTTTCGAAGGCACACCGAACACCCCGCATCCGGGCCGGCACTTCGAAATCATCGAACGCTACAAGGTCACCAGCTACTACACCGCGCCCACCCTGGTCCGGTCCCTGATGGGCTGGTTCCCCAACGGCGTCCCGGACACCTGGGACCTCTCCTCGATCCGGCTGCTCGGCACGGTGGGCGAGGCCGTGAACCCGGAGGCCTGGCGCTGGCTGCGGCAGAACCTCGGCCGCGGCGAAGTTCCCGTGATCGACACCTGGTGGCAGTCCGAAACCGGCGCCACCATCCTCTCCCCGCGCCAGACCGACGCGGCGTTCAAGCCCGGCTGCGCCTCCCGCGCCCTGCCCGGCGTCTCCACCCGGATTGTCGACGAGGATGGCAACAGCGTGCCGCCGAATGTGCAGGGCTTCATCGTGGTGGACCGGACCGGGCCGTCCATGGCCCGCACCTGCTGGGGCGATCCGCAGCGCTACCTCTCCTCATACTGGCGGCAGTACGCGCAGCAGGGCTGGTTCCTGGCCGGCGACGGCGCCCGGAAGGACGACGACGGCGACACCTGGATCCTGGGCCGGGTGGACGACGTCCTGAACGTCTCCGGGCACCGGCTCTCCACGATCGAAATCGAATCCGCGCTGGTTTCCCACCCCTGGGTGGTCGAGGCCGGTGTCTGCCCGGTCGCCGACCCGAAGACCGGGCACGCGATCGCCGCGTTCGTTGTGCTGACCGAGGCGGCGGCCAAGGATGCGGACGAAGTGACGAAGGAGCTGCGGAACCACGTCGCGAAGGAGATCGGGCCGATCGCCAAGCCCGCCGCCGTCGTGGTGGTTCCCGATGTGCCCAAGACCCGGTCCGGCAAAATCATGCGCCGGCTGCTGACCCAGCTGTTCGAAGGCACCACGTTGGGAGATACCACCAGCCTGCAGAACGAACCGTGCATCCCGGCGATCCACGCCGC
>NZ_DALZXY010000027.1:36266-38256 GCF_031988865.1 Arthrobacter sp. | reverse complement strand
GTTATGCAGACGCTTGACGGCGAATTCGTGGTGATGCATGACGCCGGCCTCGGCCGCCTGGCCGGCCTCCAGCTGGCAGTCAAGGACCTCACACTCGCCGAGCTGACCGCCATCACGGTATCCGACCAGCAGGGGCACGAGGACACGATTCCCGCCTTGGAGGAGTACATCCGGGCGGCACAGGAGCTCAATGAGCCGCTGCTGATCGAGCTGAAGCTGCACGGCAGCGAAACCGAAGACTACGTGGAGCGCCTGGTGGCGGAGTTGGAATCACTGGACGCCCTGCAGGAGAACATCTACCACTCACTGGACAAGGACAAGGCGGAGGAGCTTAAGCGCCTGCGCCCCGGGCTGTATGTGGGACTAACCATGGCGGTCGCGGGTGTGGCAGCTCCGCAGACGACGGCGGACTTCATTGTGGTGGAAGAGGCGTCCTATACGGATGCCGTACGGGAATCCGCCTGGGCCCACGGCAAGGAGTTCTATGTTTGGACCGTCAACGGAGCCGCAAGCATCCGGAACATGCTGCGCGACAACGTGGACGGCATCATCACGGACCATCCGGATGTGGCTGTGCGGGACCGCGCTGCCATGGGCGAGGATGAGGCCATGAGCAGTAAGCTCTACGACGCGATCATGCGGTTTGTGCTGATCTTCTAGCCCGGCGCTTAGGCCAGCGACATAAAGAGCTTTTCCATCTCCTTGCGGTCCAGTGCCGGGTCGTCGCTGGTGAGGCACTGCTCGAGCCCCGAGGCGATGATCGCGAAACCGGCGCGGTCGATGGCCTTGGAGACGGCGGAAAGCTGGGTAACTATGTCCTTGCAGTCCCGGCCTTCCTCGAGCATCCGTGTCACTGCTGCCAGCTGCCCCTGGGCGCGCTTGAGGCGGTTGATGATTGGCGCGGTGTCGTCCGTGTCCAGCTGCATGTCTTCTCCCATGTTCTACGTGGTGCCATCCTATACCCCACCGGGTAATTTGCATACCCCAGGGGGTATCGGCAAGGATGGGGTTCAGCGCCGGAACCATCGTCCGGCGGCTACGTTCACAAAGGAGACCAACCATGTGCCGTCCCGTTCAGTGCCGAAGCTGCGGAAAAACCACCTGGGCAGGGTGTGGCAACCACGTCCAGGATGTTATGCGCAACATTGCCAAGCCGGACCGCTGCAGCTGCGACCGCAATGCGCCCAAACCCAAGGCCGAGGGAAGCAGCTGGCTGGCGAAACTCTTTGGCCGGTAGCCGGCTGGCTTAGAGCACCACACCTTCGGGCAGCTCCGGAGCGTCAAACTTCTGGCGCTCACACTCGGCCTGCAGGGCAGGATAAGTCTGCGCGATCAGGTCAAGGATCCGGTTGCGGACCACTAGATAGGCCTCGCCGACGCCGACCACACCCTTGAATTCCTTCAGCTCCTCCTCATAGGAGGTCTGTTTATGCCGCAGGTAATTCACCGTCAGCCGGTCGAGCCGGGAGGGCGTGGTCCGGGGTCCGGCGGGGGACTGGTTCCTGCGCAGCCGTGAGTTGTAGTGCTCAATGGCTTTTTGCCGCATCTGATCCCAAGGCTCGGGAACTATCTGGAGGTCGATCGCCATCGCGACGGCCACTGCCTGCTTCTTTTTCTCCAGGGCCCGTCCGCGTGCCGCGATCTGCCGTTTCCGTGAAGCCTCACGTGCGCGGCGGAAGTCCTCCGTGGCTTCCACCGCCTCCACCCGCTCCAGCGCATACAGCTTCATCGGAGCGGCCTTGCGGGAGAACGGATTGCGGGCGGTTTTGTCCGGCTCCGGGAGAAAAGCCTTGATCTGGGTGTCGGTCCAGCCGCGGTCCTTCTTAAGGTCCGCCGCGATCAGGAATCCCTCGCTGTTGGCGGGCTTTGGACGGGGAGGGTGGTGCTTACCTCTGGACATTGCTGCTTCCGGTGGTGCGGGCTGGGCGACCTCCAGTCTAGTAAACCGGTATCGCGCCCGGATAAAACCAGACGGCGCTGCAGGCACAGA
>NZ_DALZXY010000027.1:0-36256 GCF_031988865.1 Arthrobacter sp. | reverse complement strand
CCGTCCGCGGACGGGCTGCTTAGCCGCCGTAGGCCCGCGGCAGCTTGATGCCGCGTTCCTCCATCACCAGCCGCAGACGGGTCGGATAGTCCGTGAT
The DNA here is from genome assembly GCF_031988865.1 of Arthrobacter sp. Lineage (NCBI taxonomy): Bacteria > Bacillati > Actinomycetota > Actinomycetes > Micrococcales > Micrococcaceae > Arthrobacter > Arthrobacter sp. The sequence goes on along the minus strand of NZ_DALZXY010000027.1, from coordinate 36,159 downwards.
GATCCCGTCTACGCCCAGATCGATCAGGTAGTTCATCATCGCCGTCAAATTGACGGTCCACGGCACAATCTTCAGCCCCAGCTCGTGTGCTTCGCCAACCGTCTGCCGGCTAACGCTGCTGTAGATCGGAGAGACGACGTCGTATCCCTGGGCTGCCGCGGCCTTCACCACTGAGCCCTCATAATCGTCTATGTCGATGCCACCCAGGATGGGAGCTGCACCCGGCTGTCCGATTTCCAGGGTCTCCGGCCCGGCAGCCAGCGCTACCAGGGTCAGGCGCGGTGCCAGGCGGCCGGCCAGATTTAGCGAGGACCAGTCGAAAGACTGGAGCGTGATGCTCTCGGACATCCCTGAATGCCGGATCTCCCGGACCACGGCACGGGTCAGGGCTTCCATCCCCGGGCCGCCGGCCTGCCCGTCCTCCACCTTGGTTTCGATGTTCATCCCGACGCCGCGGGCCCGCATTTCCCGGACCAGGGCGAAAACGTCCTTCAGCTCCGCGATCCGGTTGCCCTCCACCACCTGCTGCTCGGGGAATCCGGGCAGCTGCTGGTAGCCGCAGTCGAGGGTCTTCAGCTGGGCCAGGGTCAGGTCCACCACCCGGTCTCCGACGTAGGGGAAAGCCGGATCATTGCGTGTCACCGGCGCGGTATCCCGGCATTTCTCTGCCTGGATCCTGTCGTCATGCCATACAACGACGGCGCCGTCCCGGCTGAGGAGCGCGTCAAGTTCCAGTGTGCTCACGCCTACTTCCAGCGAATGGCGGAACGCTGCCAGGGACTCCTCCGTGTACTCACCGCGGCCGCCGCGGTGGGACTGCAGGTCAAGTGAGGACCGTCCGGCGGCGGCACGCATCTGGCCGACCATAACATCAAAGATGTGCGTGTCTTCATAGAACCCGCGCAGCTGGTCGGAGCCGGGGCCCATGGCGGTCAGCGGGACATCCAGGGCGCTGTGGCCCCCGGTTGTCCAATCAACGTTGAAGACCTGGTCGGAGTTCGCGACTGGCAGCGGGCCGTCTTCGGCGGAGATCCCGTCGCCGGATTCGTCCCCGTCGTCGTTGGCCGCTTCAATGGTCATGCCGCCGGTCTGGTGGTCCCCGACGACGATCAGCAGCGTGTTCCCGTCTGCTTCGGCAAAGTCCCGGGCAACTGCCACGGACTGCTCGAAGGCGATGCCGGACTTGATGGTGAGTTCAGCATCGTTGACGTGGGACATTGAGTCGATGCCCTCATCCTCGACTACCAGGAAGAAACCGCCGTCCTCGCCGCCACCGTTGTTCCCGCCGTTTCCGCCACCACCACCGTGCCGCGCCTGGGTGTCCGCTGCCGGGGACGAAAGCAGGTCGAGGGCCTTCTGGGTCATGGTCTGCAGGGGGACGGTGGGCTCGTAGATTTCCGTGACATCCTCCCCGTACTGGAACATCTCCTCATTGGCGAACAGTCCCAGCACCTTCGGGCCCTGGGCCTGCAGCAGTCCGGCCTCGTCCCAAACATATTCGTAGCCATCAGCCTCGGCCTGTTCGACCAGGTCCACGGTGCCGGAGCTTTGTTCAGCAGGGTCCTCGGGTGGGTTGTCCGGGTGCTTTCCGGGATTCCCGGCCGGGTACCAGTGATCCTCTCCGCCGCCGAGGATAACGTCCGGCCGGCTCGACTCCAGGAACTGGCGGGCGATCTCGCTTTGTTCCCCGCGGTCTGCCACATGGGAGCCAAACGCTGCCGGGGTGGCGTCCGTGACCTGCGCGGTGGTCACCAGCCCGGTGGATTTACCCAGGGCCGCGGCAATCTCCAGCGCGGTGGGCACAGGCTGGCCATCCAGGTCGACGCCGATTGCGCCGTTGTAGGTCTTCACACCCGTGGACATGGTGGTGGCCGCGGCCGCGGAGTCGGTGACAAAGGTGCCCGGATCCGCCGAGTTGGTGTGGACCAGTCCCAATTCCGGCAGCGAGTCCATCACCAGTTCCCCGGTGAGGCCTACGTGCGAGAGCCTGATGGCATTGCGCTGGGCGGTGCCCATCCCGTCACCCACCATCAGGATGATGTTCTTCGCCCGTTGTTCCGCGGGCTGCTCCCTGTCCTTTTTGTGGCCTGCGGACTCAAGTTGTTCGCCGGCGGACTCCTGCACCGGCTGGGTCCCGGCTCCGCCTCCGCAGCCGGAGAGGACGAGCCCGCCCAGTATCGCCGTCGTTACTGCCAGAGTTCCCTTGTTCATTTGTGGTTTCCCGTCTCAGAGCACGCGAGTGATGGCGCGTTCCCCCCTGGTCAAGTGGGTCAACCCTTGAGGGGCGTGGCAGGGAAGTCAACCTTCGATGCGTACTCCGGAGACGGCGGTACTGATTCTCTTTAAGCGCGTTCTCTTTAAGCGCGGGTGTTACTCGAAGCGCGACGGGTCGCCGGTACCGCGGCGGACGACTTCGGCGGAGCCGGATGAGAAGTCGATGACCGTGGTCGGGTCCGGCCCGCAATAGCCGGAATCAACGACGGCGTCGACCAGGTGTTCCAGCCTGTCCTGAATTTCCCATCCCTCGGTCAGCGGGTCTTCCTGGTCCGGCAGCAGCAGGGTGCTGGAGAGGATCGGTTCCCCGAGGTCGGCCAGGAGAGCCTGCACCACCTTGTTGTCCGGGATGCGCACTCCCACGGTTTTCTTCTTGGGGTGGAGCAACTGGCGCGGAACCTCTTTCGTCGCCGGGAGGATGAACGTGTAGCTACCCGGAGTTACGGCCTTGATGGCACGGAAAACGTCGTTGTTGACCTGGACGAATTGGCCAAGTTGGGCGAAATCGCGGCAGACCAAGGTGAAATGGTGCTTGGCATCGAGGTTGCGGATGGTCCGGATCCGCTCGAGGGCCTCCCGGTTTCCAATCTGGGCACCGAGGGCGTAACAGGAATCCGTGGGATAGGCGATCAGTCCTCCGTCGCGGATCAGGGCCGTGATCTGGCCGATCGTGCGGGGCTGTGGATTGTCCGGGTGAATGTCGAAATAGCGGGCCATGACCCGAGCATACGCGGCCCTTCAAGCTGTGCATCGTTGCCGAGCCCGCGGGCGCGGCCTAGGCCCGCAGGACTGGAGGCTGGGGATGAGCCTGATTGATGAACGCCGGGTCAGAAACGGAGCAGTCTTTCTGCACTCGCGCTGACGACCGGGACCTGACCGGACAGGGAACGGGGGCTGGCCAGGGGCATGGAAAATAGTTGTCGCCCCGGGGTTGACGACGTCTGGGTGCGGTCCTAGCGTGGGAACCATGAATCGTAAACCCTGGGATGACAGCACTGACGGACGCACCGGAACGGATGGCCCCGGCTGGCCGCAGGTGCTGGCCCACCGGACGAATCCCGCGGAGCTGAAGGAGGCTGCCGCGCGGTTCGAGGAAGCCGGGCTCGGGCCATCCGACGTCGATGCCGTCCTGCGGGACGGAGGAGATGCGCTCTTCGCGGCTGCTTCCGGAGCAGAACCTGGCTGGGCGGACCCTTTCGGCGGCCTGAAATCCGCCGCGCTGCTGGCAGCGGAACTGAGTTCGCTGACATCGGCCCTGAATTCGCGTGCCTCCGGCATCCGCTCGGCCGCGGTTGCCCTGCTGCTGGAGGACTACAGTGCCGTTTCCGTGGCGCGGGAACTGGGGATCTCCCGCCAGAAGGTCTATGAAGTGGGCCGGGCGGGTTTCAAACCGCCGTATATCGGAACCGTCCCCTGGAGGAGATCATGAGCAGCATGCGTGAACACGTTGATCTGCCGGACGAGGACCGGCAGCGCCTGGTCCACCCGTTGGACCAGGCAGACGCCCGGCGGCCCTTCCTGTACTCCCTGTGGCTCCGGGAAGCCGCCTCGCCCCAGCTCTTTTTCCTGCTGGCAGCGGTTCTGTGGTCCGTCAGCAACAACTTTGTCACCCCGATCGTGGGACCTCTCTCCGTTGCCGTGATTGCCGGTCTGGGTGCACGGAAGACGGAAAGGGACGCTTGGTCCTACATCCCGCGGCGGCGCCAGGACCTCGCCCGCACGCTTCCCACCGCCTGGATCGTGTCCACGGCGGCTTTCCGGGCCGCGGCCTTGTTCGCAGGGCTCCTTATTATCTGCGTCCGGTTCAGCGGCAGCGGCCTTCCCGCCGGTGTCGCGGCCTGGAGCGTGGGGGCCGGAGCAGCGGTGGTGCTGCTGATGGCCATGGAACTGCTTTGGCACCTGCGGGCGTCGCGGCTCAGCGGTGAGCCGGCACGGGACTTTTGGCCGCAGGCCTTCAGCCTCGCCGCCGTCCTGGGGGCACTGCTTTTCGCCACGGCGGTGCTCCGTGCAGACGGCGCTCCCTGGCGGCCGGCGGACCTCCTCGCCGGCGCCGCCGTCATGGTGGGAGTGCAGCTCCTGTGGTGGCTTTCCCAGGGACTGCCGCACCGTCAGGAGGAAAGGCCATGAGTGCTCCGGTGATCGAAGTGCAGCATCTGGGGGTCAGGCTCGCTGGAAAACAGGTCCTGCACGACGTCAGCTTCACCGTCCAGGAAGGTGAGATCTTCGGCATCCTCGGACCGAACGGTGCCGGAAAGAGCACAACAGCCGAATGCCTCTCCGGTGCCCTGCGGCCGGACTCCGGAAGCGTGCAGGTCGCGGGCCTGGCCCCGCACCGCAACCGGGCGCAGATAGCAAAGACGGTGGGGTATCAGCTGCAGTCCGCCCAGCTGCCGCCGGCGCTGCGGGTAGGGGAGGCGGTGGCGCTTTTCGCGTCGTTCTACCCGGCGCCGCAGGACGTCTCCGGTCTGCTAGAGGCCGTTGGACTGACCGAGTGCCGGGCAACCCCCTTTGGGCGCCTGTCCGGCGGCCAGCAGCAACGGCTTTCGATCGCACTGTCGCTGGTGGGCAACCCACGGATCGTGGTGCTGGATGAGCTGACCACTGGACTCGACCCCGAAGGCCGGCGGGACATCCTGGAACTCATCCGGCGGATGCGGGAGCAGGGGCTGAGCGTTGTGCTGATCACCCACTTTATGGACGAGGCGCAACGGCTGTGCGACCGCGTCGCCGTACTGCACGGCGGCACCACGTTTGCCGGCGGCGCACCCGCCGAACTGGTGGCCGCCGCACGGCAGCAGGATCCGGCCGTCCAGGACCTGACCGACGCCTACCTTGGACTGCTCGAGACGAAACGGCGGAATCCGTAATGGAAGCATCCACAGCTGCCCTCAAACAACATTCAGCCACGGCTGCCCTGCTGGCCACAGAGAGCAGGCTCTTCCTCCGGAATCCGGTAGCCCTGTTCATGGCACTGGGCTTCCCAGCAGCCCTGCTCCTCCTGCAGGGACTGCTGATCCCGGGCACCCGCACCCCGCTGGACGGCCCCGGATCACTGAGCGCCCTGGACTTCTTTGTGCCGATGGCGCTGTGCGTTGTGGTGGCGAGCGTTGGGCTCACAAACCTGCCTTCCACACTCGGGGGATACCGGCAGATGGGCCTGTTCCGCCGGCTCGGCGCGACGCCAGCCGGAGCCCACCGCATTCTCACCGCTCAGCTGGCGGTCAGCACCGCGTCGCTGCTGGCCGGCGCCGGCGTCGCCACCGGGATCGCTGTATGGGCGCTGGGTGCGGCACCTCCCCAGCTGCCGTTCGCCGCGCTGGCGGTTTTCCTGCTTGCCGCCCTTCAGATGCTGGCGCTGGGCGCACTTGTTGGAGCCCGGGCTAAAAGCGCGCAAACGGCCAACGGTGCGGGCACCCTGCTCCTCTTCGCCTCGCTGTTTTTCGCCGGCGTCTGGACCCCGGGGCCACTGATGCCAGAGCCCTTTGCCTCCTTGGCAGGCTTCACTCCGCTTGGCGCGGCAGCTCAAAGCCTGACTGCGTCGTGGTACGGCCAGCCCCCGGATCCGCTCCAGCTTGGAGTGATGGCAGCATGGACCGGTGCCTGTGCGCTTTTCGCCGTCAGGCTCTTCCGCTGGCGCTAGCCGCCCGACTGGGGATTGCTGATGCTGACCAGCCAGCTGGTGCCGAACCGGTCGGCAAGCATTCCGAATGTGTCTCCCCACGGGGCTACCTCCAGCGGCAGAACCATCGTTCCGCCGTCGAGCAGGCGGTCCCAATATCGCCGCAGGTCATCGCCGTCGTCGCCGCTGAGTGAGATCGAGTAGCTGCTGCCCTGATCCAGTTCCATGCTGTTCGGTGTATCGGAGGCCATGAGGATAAAGCCGCTGTCAGTGGTCAGCTGCGAGTGCATCACCTTCTCATTTTCCGCCGGGTCCTGGCTGGCATTCATTTCCGCGAAGGATGTGCTCTCCAGCGTTCCGCCGAAGACGCTCTGATAGAAGGCCATCGCTTCAGCGGCGTTGTCCCGGAAGCTGAGATAGGGGTTCATGATGCTGGACATAGCGAAGTCCTTTCGGTGAAGGATGAGGGCGGATGCTTGTTCGCAGCCCATGGGCAAAAAGTATGCCGTTACGCGCAGCTCAACGGAAGAGCATCAGCAAACTCCCTGACGGGTGCGCCGGGAGCCGCCGCACCCTATTCGCCGGCCTGGTGGCTGCATCCATGGTCCTCTGCCACTTCGTCCACGTCAGCTCCGGGGCGGAACGCGCCGGGCCCGCGCTGACAGGGGCACGATGGCGGGGTAGCCTGCCTGCATGGCGGCGAAAGCGACAACCATTTCTGTTCCCGGGCCCAACGGCGGGCGCGAGGTCCGCATCTCCAGCCCCGACCGGGTGCTGTGGCCGGAGTCCGGCTTCACCAAGCTGGACCTCGCCCAGTACATGACCGCCGTCGGCCCCGCCTTTGTTGCGGCGAACGGTGACCGGCCCCTTGCACTCCAGCGTTTCCCGGGAGGGATCGACGGCGAACAGTTCTTCTCCAAGAATCCGCCCAAGGGGGCGCCGGACTATGTGCGGGACGTGATGGTGGTCTATCCCAGTGCGCGGTCGCACCCGCAGATGGTCATTGACGAACCGGCCGGCGCGGTCTGGGCGGTGCAGATGAACACCATCGTGTTCCATCCGTGGCCGTCCCGGGCCGGTAACTCGGATAACCCTGACCAGCTGCGCATCGACCTGGATCCACAGCCCGGCACGGACTTTGACGACGCCGTCCCGGCGGCACTGGCGCTGCGGGACGTCCTGGCCGAGGCCGGGCTGAACGCCTTCGTCAAGACCTCCGGAAACCGTGGGCTGCACGTCTTCGCGCCGATTGAACCCGTCCGCGAGTTCCAGGATGTCCGGCACGCCGTCATCGCCGCCGCCCGGGAACTGGAACGCCGGATGCCGGAGCAGGTGACGACGTCGTGGTGGAAGGAGGAACGGGGAGAGAAGGTCTTTGTTGATTTCAACCAGGCCAACCGCGACCGCACCATGGCCGGCGCGTACAGTCCGCGGGCGCTGCCGCACGCCCCGGTGTCCACCCCTATCACCTGGGACGAACTCCCAACCGTGGACCCCAGGGCATTTACAGTCCAGACCGTGCCCGCGCGGCTGGCCGGGACCGGTGACCCATGGGCGGCCTTTGGCGAGTACCCGGGGACAATTGATGCACTGCTGGGCTGGTGGCAGCGGGACCTGGATTCCGGGCTGGGGGAGCTGCCGTTCCCGCCGGACTATCCGAAGATGCCCGGTGAACCGCCACGCGTGCAGCCCAGCCGGCGAAAAATGGACTAACGACCGTTGACCGTGATGCTGATTCCCTGCGTTACGGGGCTTCCCCTCCGTTTTGTGTCACAGTTTTCCTCCGTTTTGGGAGTATTCGCCCACTTAGGGATTTCCCTCCGCTGCGCCATGGCAGGGAAATCCCAAAACGGTCGATTTCTCCCAAAGTGGCCGATTCTCTGCCGCAATCCCGGATAGATCCCGCCCGCGGTCCCAGTCGTAGTCACCGGTGAGGCCCCTGAGGTTCCTGTAGCCCCTGAGGTCCCGAGGTTCCTGAACACCCCAAGCCCACTGGGCTCCACCCGCCCCAGGGTGTGAGGAGTGTCACCCCCGGGTTGGGAAGCATGCGGAGGATAGATGCGTTCCTATTAGTGGAAACTGCCCCGAGAGAAAGTTGTTGTCCCCCATGACCAGTGGCACCACCGAGTACAGCCAGGACGAGTTTGTCGTAGACAGCGCCGCCCTCGACACCCTTTTCCTGGAAGCGCGTACGGCTAACACGTTCAGCGACGAACCTGTCACCGAAGAGCAGATGCGCGCGATCTACGACCTCACCAAAATGGGTCCCACCTCGATGAACATCCAGCCGATGCGCATCACCTGGGTAAAGTCCGCCGAAGCACGCGAGCGCCTCGTGAAGCACATGGCAGACGGTAACAAGGCCAAGACTGCCAGCGCGCCGATGGTCGCAGTGCTCAGCTTCGACGCCGACTGGCACGAAGGCTTCCCGACATTCTTCCCGCATGCGCCCGAGCGCAAGGCGATGTTCGACGGTGACGAAGAAGTGCGCGCTGTCATGGCTAACAACAATGCCCACATGCAGGCTGCCTACTTCCTGATGGCCGTCCGGTCCGTTGGCCTGGCCGCGGGCCCCATGGCTGGCTTTGACGCCGCTGGGATTGATGCCGAGTTCAACGCCGGCACGACCCATCGCACCTTCCAGGTCGTCAACATTGGCAAGCCCGGCGAGAACCCCTGGTTTGGTCGCCTGCCGCGTTACGACTACGACGCAGTCACCGTAACTGTCTAGCGGACCGCACTCTCTTAACAGATAGCAAGCGGAGGGCGGGGACCTATTAGGATCCCGCCCTCCGCTGTTTCCAGCCCTGGCGCGGGTCGGCAGTTGTTGAGTGCGCAGGCCTGGCGGGTGTTTCCCGGGCGGAGCCACCAGAGCTGCGCACGCGTCGAGGCTAAGTCACCGGAGATGCACACCCCGTCGGGCAGGGCCCGGCAATGGCCCTCGGCCGAAGCATCAGTCCGGCCGCGTTCTTCCGCCGGTCCCCGTCCGGTGGGAGGATGGCGGGGGCCGGCAAAGGCAGGGGACATGGCGACGATTTCAGTAGTTATTCCATCAAGGAACGACGCCGTGTTCCTCGCCAACTGCCTTAAGGCCCTGGCCCAACAGACCCGGCCGCCCGATGAAACGCTCGTGGTGGACAATGCCTCCACCGACCACACTGCAGCGGTCTGCGACGCGGCCGGGGTACGCCGGATAGTCGAACCCCTGCCCGGGGTTTCTCCGGCCACGGCCTGCGGATTTGACGCCGCCAGCGGAGAGATCATTGCCCGGCTCGACGCCGACTCCGTGCCGCCGCCCGACTGGCTTGAACGATTGGAACGCCTGGTGGAGGGGGCTGGCCCCCTAACCGCCGTCACGGGGCCGGGCGACTTCTACGGAAGCAACCGGCTCACACGCTGGTTCGCAGAGAACATCTACATCGACGGTTACCGCTGGTCCATGTCCGGGCTGCTTGGCCATCCGCCGCTTTTCGGCTCCAACTTCGCCGTCCGCTCGCAGATGTGGAAACGGCTGCGCGAGCGGATGAATCGCACCGGCGAACGGATCCATGACGACCTTGACCTGAGCTACCAGCTCACCCCGGACATGACTGTCCTCTGGGTCGAGACGCTTCGCGTGGGCGTCTCTACCCGTCCCCTTGAGCACTGGCACGCAGTCGGCCGCCGGCTCTCCATGGCCTGGACTACCTACCGGACCGATTTCGAGCAGGAAGCACCCTGGCGGCGTAAGCGGGCCCGCCGCGACTGGCAGGCACGGAACGGCCCTCCCGGCCAAGGGCACTAACCGCTGCGCTCCTCCGTTTCGGCATAGAGCGCGAGTAGATCCCGGGCCAGCTGGTTGGGAGCGTTTTCGCAGGGACTGTGCCCGCCCCGGTAGACCGTCAGCCTGGCTCCAATGGCGGACGCGAAGGCGGCATGGATTCGGTTCGGCCACACATCCCGCTCACCAACTGCCACGAGTTTGGGAAGGCCGGCACGCGCAAGCCGGGCACGGAGATCCGGAACGTGCCGCATGAGCACCATGATGTCCCGCACCGACTGACTCCGCGTTATTGCAAAGCGCTGGTGGACAAAACGCATCCGTTCCGCCGGAACGCGCGCAAAGTTCATCCGGACACCCCAGGAGATCAACCCGGCGCTGACGCGCCCGGACACCAGTGGGCTGAACCGTCCCACCACGCTGACCGACCGGAAGGCCAGCCCCGGTTCCGGGGGTGCGCTCATCAGTGCCAGGGAGCGGAAAAGGGCCGGATTCCGCAACAGGCCCAGCTCGGCGACAACCCCGCCAAACGAATACCCGAGCACATGTGCGGGCTGTCCCAGCGTCTCGAGGATGGCCAGCAGGTCCTGCAAAAAGAGCTCATAGTCATAGCGGCTGCGGGCAGGGGTGAGGTTTTCCGGACCCGCGGCCGCCGATTGGTACTGCCCGGCGAGATCGCAGCTGAGGACGTAGTAGCCCCTGGCAGCAAGCAACGGCATCAGCAGGGAGAAATCTTCCTTGGAGCCCATGACCCCGGGCACCAGGACTACAGCAGGGCTGCCCGGATCACCCATGGAGAGGCCGGCCAGGACGCCGCTGGGAGCCTTGATCAACAGGGGCCGCGATCCAGCCGGCGGCACCGACCAATCGATCTGCCCCAGCTGGGCATCCAGGACCGCTGCGGGCAGGGGCGCAGTCCCGCTGGGAACACCGTCCGCGTTCCAGTCAGCACCATCCGGGAGGGCCATATCCAACGATAACCAGCGCGGGGCACCCACGAACCTTCCAGCGGTCCTTTACAGGCGTGGATCAGGAAGATCAGAATTGCGGCATGCTGCCGGGCTCCTAGTTGCCCGGTGCCCGATGGCGCAGGAGGCAGGCATGAATGCAGCAGATGCTTCCCCGGATCCGGACCGGGAACTCAAGGAACGGCACAGGAAACTCTGGGCCCTGGGCGACTACGGAGCAGTGGCGGGGGAGGTGGTGTCGAAGCTTGGCGCAGCGCTTGTCGCCGAGGCGGGATTTCGCCCCGGGGATCGGGTGCTTGACGTAGCCGCCGGAACCGGAAACGCAGCCATACCGGCGGCGCTGGCCGGGGCCTCCGTGACCGCTGTCGACCTCACGCCAGAGCTCCTGCAAGTGGGCCGGGACGCTGCCGGGTCCGAGGGCGTGCAACTTGAATGGATCGAGGGCGATGCTGAGGACCTGCCGTTTGACGACGGGAGCTTTGACGCCGTCATTTCCTGCGTTGGCGTGATGTTCACCCCCAATCACGGCAGGTCTGCGGCCGAGCTGTCACGGGTCTGCAAATCCGGCGGCACGGTGGCACTGCTGAACTGGACCCCGGACGGATTCATCGGGGAAATGTTCGGAATCATGCGCGATTACCAGCCGACGCCGCCGCCCGGATCCTCCAGCCCGCCAATGTGGGGCGACGAGGACTATGTGGCGTCCCTTCTCGACGGCCTTGTCGACGGCCTGTCCACCCGCCGGGCCACCCTCGCCGTGGACCGGTTTGCGGAACCGGACCAGTTCCGGGACTTCTTCAAGGCCAACTATGGCCCCACCATGGGTGTCTACCGTGGTCTCGGCGGGGGTGAGGAGCGGACCGCTGCCCTGGACCGGGAACTCTCCGGCCTGGCAGAACGTCACTCCCGGTCATCGGATGGCGGCATCACCATGGATTGGGAGTATCTGCTGCTGCGGGGCACCGGCCGGGGCGGGCAGGAGCACGGAGCCTGGGACCAGGTTTTATAAGCCGCTGTGGGGGCCGGGATAAGATTGCAGGGAAACTCTGCTATCCACAGACCAGGAGGCAACCTTGCCCCGGAAACGCCGGCCGAACAAGTACGTTTACCGCACGATCGTCCTAGCAGGAGTGGCCGCGGTCAAACTCTTCCGGATCAAGGTCATTCCCTCCGGCCTGGAACACCTTCCCACTGACGAAGCCATCCGCGGGCTGAACCGGGAAGTGGCGCCGGGCAAGGGTGCAGTGGTGGCAGTTACCCACTTCGGTTACTTGGACTTTGTCTTCGCCGAGTATCTCCTGTGGAAGCAGCTGAAGGTCCACATGCGGTTCCTCGTCACCAAAAAGGCGGCCCGGAAGAAGTTTGTCGCCGCCGTGTGCGACTGGTGCGAACACGTGGTGGTGGACCGCTCCGACGGCGCTGCCGCCTACACGGAATCCGTTGAAAAGCTGCACCGGGGCGACTATCTGGCAGTGCTGCCGGAGGCCGGCGTGAGCCGCAGTTTCGCCGTCCGGCAACTCAAGACCGGCGCCGTACGCATGGCAGCCGAAGCAGGTGTGCCGATCATTCCCGTTTCCGTGTGGGGCGGGCACCGGATGCTGACCCGGGGGCACGGACTCAGCCTCAAGGCCGTCTGGAAAACACCGGTGCGGATCCACGTTGGAGCGCGGGTCGACGTCGACCCTTCCGCTTCGGTCGCAGAGGAAACCGTCCGGTTGCAGAAGATCCTGCAGGACGGCATCGATGAGTGCATCGACAGCTACCCGGAACAGCCGCCTTCCGGTGCCTGGTGGATGCCCGTCAGCCGCGGTGGTTCTGCCATGAGGCCTGAGGAGCAGGTTGCCCTGGACGAAGCGGACCGGGCCAAGTACAAGATCACGGGCTAGGGAAGCCCACCCATTCCCCGCCAGCGCAGGGATCAGGCGGCCGGGGCCGTATGGACGGCGTCAATCACCCGGCGAAGTTCCGCCTGCGCCTTGGCGGGTAAGCCCGCGTCGCTGAAGAGATAGTCCACGGCCGAAACCGGGGCAATCTGTGACAGTCCGGTGATGCCCCATTTGGTGTGGTCCGCCAGGACGGCCACCTGGGCCGCGCAGGCCATAAAGGCTTGGTTCGTCTGCCCTTCAAGCATGTTGGGGGTAGTGAAACCGTCCTCCAGGGTGACGCCGTGCACGCCCATAAAGCAGAGGTCCACGTGCAGCTGGCCCAGGCTTGCCAGCGCCAGCGGTCCCACCAGGGCATCGGACGGCGTCCGGACACCCCCCGTAAGGAGGACAGTCAGGCTTGGTTCATCGGCCTGCCAGAGCACATCGGCGATACGCGGCGAATTTGTGACGACGGTCAGGTTCTGGATCCCGGCCAGTTCCTTCGCCAGCGCGAAGGTGGTCGTTCCGGAGTTCAGCGCCACCGACATGCCTGGACGCACCATCGGCAGGGCAAGCGCGGCAATAGCCGCCTTCTCGGCCGCCTCACGCTGAATCTTCGCCGCGAACCCCGGCTCCAGGCTGGTCGCCGCCGCCTCCCGGGTCGCCCCGCCGTGCACCTTGACCAGGGCACCCCTGGCTTCCAGTTCGGTGAGGTCCCTGCGGATCGTCATATCTGAGACGCCCAGGGCAGCTGCGAGTTCGTTCACCCGTACCTGCCCATCGGTATTCAGGCGGTCAATGATCCGCTGCTGGCGCTGGGCGGGAAGCATTTCCGCCATGGGACTCCAATCGTTAGTCGTTTCAGGATGCCAGCATTGTGGGTCCAAATCAACAGATTCGAACATGGAGTGTCGAAGCTGAAAATCCGGAGACTTGCCGCTCCGGCTATGAAGCTTGCACGCATTTGTGACCTGTGTCATAGTGACGGGCAGTATCACAGCGTTGATTTGTGGTTGAGCTTGTTAGTTCGTGTTGATATTCCTGTTTAGGTTCGGCTCCCTGCCGGACCGCTTCGAGACCCCGCCCAGATCCCGGCACTGCCATTGACTCAAAGGAGACGCCATGGCAAACCGCTTCAGCCCGTTTTCAGCACCCCTATCCCCGTCACCATCCTTCCTGTCTGCCGCCGCACGCATCGACGTCAGCCGGCGTTCGGTACTTGGCGGCGCCCTCGGACTTGGTGCGCTGGCCGCCCTGACCGCCTGTGGGAGCTCCGGCTCGACGGCAGAGGGATCCGGAGCCATCACGGTTGGCTCCAACCAATCCGATGCCGTCCCCAAGGCTGCCTACGCCAACATCATCGACGCGTTCAAGAAGTCCTCCGGTACGGAGGCCACCATCAACACGGTGGACCACAACACCTTCCAGGAGCAGATCAACAGCTACCTGCAGGGTGATCCGGACGACGTCTTCACCTGGTTCTCCGGCTACCGCATGAAGTTCTTCGCTGACCAGGGCCTCGCCGGGGACATCTCAAGTGTGTGGGACAACTTCGGGGACAGCTTCAATCAGTCCTTCAAGGACGCCGCGACGGCCGGCGACGGCAAACAGTACTTCGTCCCGCTGTCCTACTACCCGTGGGCCGTCTTCTACCGGAAGTCGGTGTTCGAGGAGAAGGGCTACAGTATCCCGACCACGCTCGACGAATACATCGCTCTGGCCCAGGGGATGCAGCAGGACGGCCTGGCCCCGATCGGCTTCGCCGACAAGGGCGGCTGGGAAGCCATGGGCACCTTCGATGTGCTGAATATGCGCATCAACGGCTACGACTTCCACACGAGCCTGCTTGCCGGCGAGAAGTCCTGGGAATCGAACGAGGTCAAGGAGGTCTTCCAAACCTGGAAGACGCTGCTTCCGTACCACCAGGAAGGGGCCCTCGGCCGCGAATGGCAGGAAGCGGCGCAGGGCCTGCTGCAAAAGACCACCGGAACCTACCTTCTGGGTATGTTCGTTTCCCAGCAGTTCCAGGATGCCGAAGGCGGCGAGGCGCTCGAGGATCTGGACTTCTTCACCTTCCCGGAGATCAACCCGGATTACGGCACCGACAGCCTCGATGCGCCGATCGACGGCTTCATGATGAGCGCCAAAACCAAGAACGCCGGAACAGCCAAGGAACTGCTCGAGTTCCTGGGCACGCCGGAAGCGCAGAAAATCAACACCGACTCCGACAAGGGGCTTGTTGCCCCCGTCAACGGTGCGGATACCTCGGGTTACACGGCCCTGCAGCAGAAGGGGATGGAACTGGTCTCCTCGGCCAAGCACATTGCCCAGTTCATGGACCGGGACACCCGCCCCGACTTCGCCTCCACGGTGATGATCCCCTCCCTGCAGGCCTTCATCAAGGATCCGGACAACCTGGACAACGTGCTTTCCGACATCGAAACCCAAAAGAAGACCATCTTTGTGGACTAGGTCCACAAAGAACAGGCAGCCATGAGCGTCCATCCTCCCGCCACCGGAATCCGCCGGCCGTCCGGCCGCGTGCGGAAATACTCTTCGCGCGACCGGGCGGTCCTGGTCCTAATGCTCGGCGTACCGGCACTGCTGGTCACCGCGCTGATCTGGGGCCCGGCACTGGCCTCGATCTTCCTGTCCCTGACCCGTTGGAACGGTGTTACCGCTCCTGAGTTCGTTGGGGCAGAAAACTATACGCAGGCTTTCACCATCTACCCGCCCTTCTGGCCGGCACTGCGCAACAACATTCTCTGGCTTCTGGCCCTGCTGCTCATCGCCACGCCGCTGGGCCTGCTGTTGGCAGTGATCCTGGACAAACAGATCCGCGGCAGCCGGTTCTATCAGAGCGTCTTCTACCTGCCCGTAGTGCTCTCGCTCGCGCTGGTGGGGTTCATCTGGACCCTGATCTACTCCCAGGACCAGGGCCTGATCAACCAGCTAAGCGGTTTCAACGTGAACTGGCTGGGAGATTCGAACATCAACCTCGGGGCAGTGCTGGTGGCCGCCGGCTGGCGGCACGTCGGCTACGTGATGGTCCTTTACCTCGCCGGCCTGAAGGGCGTGGATTCGTCCATGAAGGAGGCAGCGGCACTGGACGGCGCCAATGAGGTGCAGACCTTCACCCGGGTCATTTTCCCGGCGATGAAACCCATCAACATCGTGGTCCTGGTGGTCACCGTGATTGAAGGACTACGTGCCTTCGACATCGTGTACATCATCAACAAGGGAACGAACGGGCTGGAACTGCTCTCGGTGCTGATCACCAACAACATTGTGGGGGAGGCGAGCCGGATTGGTTTCGGCTCGGCTCTCGCCGTGGTGCTCCTGCTGATTTCCCTCGCATTCATCATCACCTATCTGGTGCAGACCTTCAGGAAGGAAGCGCCATGAGCCGCACTATGGAAACTGAAGGAGAAGCTGGGGGAGAAGCTGGGGGAGAAGCCGGAGGAGCAGCCGAAGCCGCACGGCCGGCACACGGCCCCGGCCGACGTCGTGCTCCGGAGACGCGGGAGGGAGCCACTGCCGGCGCTGCCCGGCGCACGTCCCGCGTCCGCGGATCCCGGATCGTCCTGCACGTCTGCCTGGCGGCCTGGGCGCTGGTCTGGCTGCTGCCGCTGGTGTGGGCGCTGTACACCTCGCTGCGGCCGTACTCGGAGACCGCGGAAAAAGGCTACGTTTCGCTGCCGGACACCCTAACCTTTGACAACTACGTGACCGCCTGGACCCAGGCGGACCTGCCCAAGTATTTCCTGAACTCGCTGCTCATAGCGCTGCCGGCCGTTGCGCTGGTGCTGTTTATGGCCTCCTGCGCGGCGTTTGTGCTGGCCCGGTTCAGCTTCAAATTCAACATTGCGCTGCTGATGTTCTTCACCGCGGCCAACCTGCTCCCGCAACAGGTGATCATCACCCCGCTGTACCGGCTTTTCCTTTCCCTGGGCCTGTATAACAGCCAGCTGGGAATCATCCTGATCAACGTCGCCTTCCAAATGGGCTTCTGCGTCTTTGTGCTCAGCAACTACATGCGGGCGCTGCCCCAGGAGCTGACCGAGGCCGCGCAGGTGGACGGGGCGGGAGTGTGGCGGCAGTACTCACAGATCATCCTGCCGCTGACCCGCCCGGCACTGGCCGCCCTGGGCACACTGCAGTTCGCCTGGATCTACAACGACTTCTTCTGGGCGCTCGTGCTGCTGCGGGACGGGAGCAAAATGCCGGTGACCAGCGCGCTGAACAACCTCAAGGGTGCGTTCTTCACCGACAACAACCTGGTAGCCGCGGCAGCCATCCTGGTGGCGCTGCCCACCGTGATCGTCTTCATCCTGCTCCAGAAACACTTCGTTGCGGGCCTGACCATGGGCTCCACCAAATAACCGACCGCAGCACCCCACCCGCGCCGCCAAGAAAGCAGGCCCGAATGGCTGACCTTCCGTACTTCCTCGACCCAGCACCCGGACAGGGTGCGCTGGCACCCCGCGCCGCCCTGGACTCCGACCGGCCGGAACTGAGCCTGGACGGGCAATGGGGGTTCCGGTACAGCCCGACGGCGGCCGGAGCAGCATCCGATCCCTGCACCGCTGAGTTCCCGGACAGCGTGAGCGTGCCGGGACACTGGATGCTCGACGCCGCAAACGGCCCGCTGGTCCTGGGACAGACGAACCGGTTCGGCAGTCCCTGGTACACCAATGTCCAATATCCGTTTCCCCTCGATCCGCCCTTCGTTCCGGACGCCAACGGGACCGGCGACTACCTGCAGATCTTTGATCTCCACGGCGGCGCACTCCAGGACAGAAACGGCCTGGAGGCCGTGCTGCTGCGCTTCGAAGGCGTGGAATCGACCTTCAAGGCTTGGCTGAACGGGACCGAGCTGGGCCACGCCTCCGGCAGTCGGCTCAGCCACGAATTTGATGTCACCGGCCTGCTCCGGGACAACGGGAACCGGCTGGTGGTCCGGGTCCACCAGTTCTCCGCGGCCAGCTATCTGGAGGACCAGGACCAGTGGTGGCTCCCGGGGATTTTCCGCTCCGTCACCCTGATCGGCCAGCCGCGCCACGGGATCCGGGACCTGCGGGCCCAGGCCGGGTACCACGACGGCGGAGGCACCCTCACGCTCACCCCGGACGCCGCGGAGGGCGCCTTTCCGCTCACCGTCGTGATCAAGGAACTGGGATTTACTGCGCAGCTCGACTCCACCGAACCGCAGACATTCGGGCTGGGCGCCGTCGATCCCTGGTCAGCCGAGATCCCGCGGCTCTATGACGCAGAGGTGCGCAGCGCCACCGAAATAATCAGCCTGCGCCTGGGGTTCCGCACCGTACGGATCGAGGGCGCGGTGCTGCAGGTCAACGGGGCCCCGATCCGGTTGAAGGGGGTCAACCGGCACGAATTCCACCCGGACACCGGACGCACGCTGACCCGGGACTTCAGCCGCAGCGAACTGATCAGCATGAAACGGCACAACATCAATGCCATCCGCACCAGCCACTATCCGCCGGACCACCACCTCCTGGACCTGGCGGATGAACTCGGCTTCTGGGTGCTCGACGAATGCGACCTGGAGACCCACGGCTTTGTCGTCACCGGTTGGCAGGATAACCCCGCCGATTCTGACCAGTGGACCGCAGCCTGCCTGGACCGGATTGAACGGACCTGGGCCCGGGACGCGAACCACGCCAGCGTGATCATGTTCTCCCTGGGCAACGAATCCGGCACCGGACAGAACCTGGCCGCGATGTCCGCCTGGCTGCAGGAGAAGGACCCCGCCCGCCCCGTCCACTACGAAGGCGACCGCACCTGCGGGTACACCGACGTCTACTCCCGGATGTACGCCACCCCCGAAGAATGCCGCTCCATCAGTGCCGGACAGCCGATCCCGGGCATGGAACCCCAGGCTGCCGAACGGGTTGCGTCCAAACCGTTCCTGCTCTGCGAATACGCCCACGCCATGGGCAACGGACCTGGTGCCCTGTCCGTCTACGAAGAGCTGATGGATACCTACCCCCGCTTCCTGGGCGGATTCATCTGGGAATGGAAGGACCACGGCCTCCGCACCGTCACCCCGGATGGTGTACCGGCCCTCGCGTATGGCGGCGACTTCCGCGAACCTGTCCACGACGGCAACTTCGTCCTCGACGGGCTGGCCATGGCCGACGGCACTCCCAGTCCCGGTTTGACGGAACTCGCCAAGGTCTTTGAGCCGGTCCGGGTGAGCGTGGCCGCCGATACCGTGTCCATCACGAACCGGCAGGACTTCGCCGGCACAGACGGCTTCGACTTCCGGTGGGAGGTGCGCGACGCCGAGGGCAAGGAACTCGCTGCGGGAGCCCTGGACGTCCCGGACATTCCTGCCCGGGCACAGCTGGTGGTTCCCCTGCCCGTTGATGCGGCGGACGCCATCGGCCTGCCGCCGGCCTCCGGCGCCGCGCTGACGGTGTCGGTCCGGCTGGGCGGGGCAACCGAATGGGCACCCGACTGGGCGCCGGCCGGTCATGAGGTGGCATGGGGGCAGCTGGTTGTCCACAGCACCACTGAGGACTCTGTTACCGCCGAGGTCCGTGCCACGACCAAGGTCTCTGTTGCCGACGTGGTCGCCGGCCAGGCCGCCGGCCAGGCCGCGGGCCAACACCCGCTCCCGGCTCAGACCCCTTCGGCCGGCCTTCCGGGGCTGGCTGAGTTTGATTCATCAGGTGTCCTGGCACAGCTCGGCGGTATCGGCATCACCGGCCCGGAGCTCTCGGCCTGGCGTGCCCCCACGGATAATGACCGCGGCACGATCGAACCGCACCGCGAACTGCGCACAGCTCTTCCTCCCGGATTCGACTGGGACGCCTACGCAGGCAGTGAGCCCGGCCCGCCAATTGCCCTCGCCGAACGCTGGGAGCACGCCCGCCTGGACCGGCTGAGCCGCCGGACCGTTGCATTGAAACGCACAGGGACCGGCACCGCCGTCGAGCACCGCTATTCCCCGCCCTCGGGCAGCGGCGGTTTCAGCATGCTGCTCGACTGGAGCGCTGTGCCCGGAGGACTGGAACTGGATGCCCGCATCAACTCACTGAACGCATGGGACTTCCCCCTGGCCCGGCTGGCGCTCGCCTTCCGGCTTCCGCTGGAGGCCCTGGAGGAGGCCGCTACCGTCCGCTGGCTCGGACAAGGCCCCGGGGAGACCTACGCGGACTCCGCGGCTGCACAGCGCTGGGGGGTCCATGAACTCCCGGCTTCCGCCCTCCGGACCCGATACCCCAGGCCGCAGGAGAACGGCCGGAGGGGAGGGGTGCGCTGGCTGGAAGCGGCACTCTCCGACGGCCGGCGGCTGCGCGTCGACCTGCTGGAGGCACCCGACGAGGCCGGCTTTTCGCTGCTGCCGTGGGGTGCCGCCGACCTGGCCGAGACAGCGCACGACGCCGAACTGCCCCTGCCCCTCGCCTGGCACCTGGTGATTGACGCCGGGGCCCATGGCCTGGGCAGCCGGTCATGCGGCATCGACGTCCTGCCCGAACACGCTTACAACGAGGCCTCAGCCAGGCTGCGGCTCCGGCTGGCGGTCCTGGGCCAGGACACTGCCGGAGGGCTGCTGCCATGACCACCGTGCACCTGGAGAAAGACGGCACCACCTTCAGCCTGGCCACGGACGGGGCGCCGCGCGTCCTGTACTGGGGGCCCGCCCTGCCCGGTCCCATTCCGGCACCGGAGCTGCTCACCGGACCCGTGCTGCATTCCAGCTACGACCATCCAACCCAGGGGGATCCGCTGTGGCCATCCGCCGCCGAGGGGTGGCGCGGCACCCCGCTGCTGGCCGGACACCGCTCCGGGCGGGCTGCCTCCCCGCGGTTCCGGGATCCGGCCGTGGACGCGGACGGCGCCTGCGCGACCCTCACCGGCACCGATGCTGACTCCGGGCTGCAGCTGGAAACGCGGATAGAACTGCTTACCGGCGGCCTGATGCGCCTGCGGAACACCCTGACCAACACCGGAACCGGCTCCTACCAGCTGCAGCACCTGTCTGTAGCCGTTCCCGCCGGCGCCAACGCCGCAGAGCTGCTGGACACCACTGGCCGGTGGACCCGCGAACGCAGCCCGCAGCGGCTGCCCTTCCAGCAGGGCACGTGGATGCGGGAAGGCAGGCACGGACGCACCGGGCACGACGCGCCCATCCTCCTGGCCGCGGGAACCCCGGGTTTTGGAAACCGCCGTGGAGAGGTCCGGGCGGTGCACTTTGGCTGGAGCGGCAACTGGCGGCTCCGGGCCGAGCGCACCCCCGATCCAGTCCGCCTGCTCGCGGCCGAGGAACTGCTCGGCCCCGGAGAAGCCGTGCTGGTTACCGGCAGCTCCTATTCCACCCCGTGGCTCTACGCAGCGCAGTCCAGCGAAGGCCTGGACGGGATCAGCGCCGCGTTCCACACCTGGCTCCGGTCCCGCCCCCAGCACCCCGCAGGCCCCCGGCCGGTGGTGCTGAACACCTGGGAAGCTGTCTATTTCGACCATGACCTGCAGGCGCTGACCGAGCTGGCGGATACAGCCGCTGAAGTGGGCACGGAACGTTTTGTGCTCGACGACGGCTGGTTCGGCGGCCGCCGAGACGACCGGCGGGCGCTGGGGGACTGGAACGTTTCCGACGTTGCCTGGCCGGACGGCCTGCAGCCGCTGGTCAGCCACGTGCGCGGACTTGGGATGGAATTCGGTCTGTGGGTCGAACCGGAAATGGTGAGCCCTGATTCCGAAACCGCCAGGGCGCATCCGGAGTGGATCTGCCGGTCCCGGCGAGACACCCTGGCCCCGGCCTGGCGGCAACAGCAGGTGCTGGACCTGACGCAGGAGGGCGCGTTCAAACACGTCCTGACGCAGCTGGATGCGCTGCTGGGCACCTACGACATCAGCTTCCTGAAATGGGACCAGAACCGTGACCTGACGGACACGTCCTCCGCCGGCGTCCCGTCGGCACACGAGCAGACGCTGGCCGCGTACCGGCTGATGGCCGAGCTCAAGGCGCGGCATCCCGGACTGGAAATCGAGTCCTGCTCCTCCGGCGGCGGCCGGGTGGACCTTGGCGTGCTGGAGAACACGGACCGGGTCTGGGCCTCCGACTCAAACGACGCCCTGGAACGCCAGCAGATCCAGGAATGGACCCAGCGGCTGCTGCCCCCGGAACTGGTGGGGCAGCACATCGGACCGCCGCAGGCCCACACCTCCGGGCGGACCCATTCCCTGGGCTTCCGTGGACTGACCGCACTTTTTGGCCACTTCGGCATGGAATGGGACATCCGGCAGGCCCAAGGCACGGAGAAGGACCTGCTGCGCTGGCTGATCGGCCTCTACAAGCAGCACCGGCAGCTTATTCACTCCGGAACCGCCGTCCGGGCAGACTTGGCCGATCCCGCGCTCTCGCTGTACGGAACCGTTGCTGCGGACCAGGGCGAGGCGCTCTACATACTGGCTGCGCTGCACGGCTCCGCCGACGAATCTCCGGGCCGCCTGCCCCTGCCGGGACTCGATCCGCTGCGGAGCTATAGGCTGGATCCGGTGATCCTTGATGAGCCCGGCACTTTTCTCCAGCGCAGCGAACCGGCGTGGTTCGCCTCCGGCCTGCAGGCCGGAGGCGCCTGGCTGTCCACCGCGGGGGTACCCATGCCGGTGCTGAACCCGGAACGGGCGATTCTGCTGCATGTGCGTGGATTGGAGGGGCGATGACCGGGTCCACCAGCCGCGGCCCGGCTGACCCGCTCCGCACCAGCCTCAGCGACGGGCGCGACCTGCTCTACTTTTTCGACGCCGGCAACCGGCCGCAGCCCGGAGCCCCGCCCGAGGACACCCGCAGCCTGCCGCCGCGGCCCGGAACACCGGTGCTGCGCTTTGATCCGCTCTTGGGCGAATGGGTTTCCTATGCGGAGCACCGGCAGACCCGCACCCACCTCCCGCCCGCGGAGGACTGCCCGCTGTGCCCCTCGATGCCCGGCCGGGCCACGGAAATCCCCGCGGCAGGCTACGACGTCGCCGTCTTCGAGAACCGGTTCCCCGCCTTCGGTCCGGCCGCGGGGGCCGCTGCCCTGCCCGCAGGGGTTATCGCACAGGGGCCCGCCGTGGGCCGTTGCGAAGTGGTGGCGTTCTCCGCCGACCACCTCGCTTCCTTCCCAGGCCTGAGCCGCGAGCGCGTCCGGACCGTCATTCAGGCGTGGACCCAGCGCACCGCCGAGCTGTCCCGGCTCCCCGGCGTCGAACAGGTCTTCATCTTCGAGAACCGCGGGGCGGAGATCGGCGTGACCCTGCACCACCCGCACGGTCAGATCTACGCCTACCCGTTCACCACGCCACGGACGCTGAAACAGCTGGACTCGGCCGCACGGCATCGGGAATCAACCGGGAAAGATCTCTTCGCGGACCTGCTGGCAGCCGAACTGGCGGACGGACGCCGCGTCATCAGCCGAGGCAGCTACTGGACCGCGTATGTGCCCCACGCCGCCCGGATGCCCATCGAAGTGCACATAGTGCCACACCGGCCCGTGCCCGACCTGCCGGCCCTCTCCGACGCTGAACGGGAAGAACTTTCCGCCGTCTACCTCGACGTGCTTGGCCGGCTGGAGGCCCTGTATCCGACGCCGACCCCGTACATCGCTGCGTGGTACCAGGCGCCGGTGCGCCACCCCGGACGCAGCGGCTACCGGCTCCACCTGCAGCTCACCTCACCCCGCAGGGCCGCCTCAAAACTCAAGTACCTAGCCGGATCCGAAGCTGCAATGGGTGCCTTCATCGGCGATGTCATGCCGGAAGAGACTGCGGCCCGGCTGAGGGACGCACTGCCGGTCTTCGAGAGCGCGGCGCCACAGGACGGCCATCCGGGAGTACGGGCGGCAACGGATCTGGAAGGCACCCGACGGTGAGCGCGAGCGCAGCGGCCGCGGCCTTCCAGGACCATTACGGCCGCCCGCCGGAGGGGATCTGGTCCGCGCCCGGGCGTGTCAACCTCATGGGCGAGCACACCGACTACAACCAGGGGTACGTGCTTCCCCTCGCCATCAACCGGCGAGCCCGCGTGGCGGCGGCGCTCCGCCCCGGCGGCTTGCTGCGGATGGCGACCACCGCCGGGGGAGCACCGGCCGAAGTGCGGGTCGAAGACCTCCGTCCCGGGGTGCTGGAGGGATGGAGCCGTTATGCCGCGGGAGTTCCCTGGGCCTTCGGGCTGCGCGGTGCCGAGGTTCCGGGCATGGACATCCTGCTCGACTCGGACGTCCCGGTGGGAGCCGGACTCTCTTCTTCGGCCGCGGTGGAATGCGCCGTCGCGCTGGCCCTAAATGACCTGGCTGATACCGGGTTCAGCCGTGACGACATGGTGCTGCTGTGCCAGCAGGCGGAAAACGAGTTTGCCGGTGCCCCCACCGGGATCCTGGACCAGTCGGCGTCGCTCCTGGCCGCGGAGGGCCAAGCCCTGTTCCTGGACTGCCGCACGCGTGCCTCCCGGCTCGTTCCGCTGAACCTGGCGGAGGCAGGGCTGGTGCTGCTGGTTATCGATACCAGGGTCAGCCACGCCCATGACTCCGGCGGGTATGCGCAGCGGCGGCTGGACTGTGAACGGGCCGCAGGCAGCCTGGGCCTGGAGTCGCTGCGGGATATCGACCTCTCGGGCCTGGTGCTGGCAGCCGGAACACTGGAGACCACGCAGTACCGCCGGGCACGGCACGTGGTGAGCGAAAATGCCCGCGTACTGGCCGTCGTCGAGCACCTTGAGACTGGCCGGCCGCCCGCCCGCCTGGGACCGCTGCTGGATGCCGGCCATGAATCCCTGCGCGATGACTTTGAGGTTTCCTGCCCGGAGCTGGACCTCGCCGTGGACGCGGCCAAAGCCGCAGGCGCCCTGGGGGCCCGCATGACCGGAGGCGGTTTCGGCGGTTCGGCGATTGCCTTGGTCCGCCGGGACGACGCCGGCCGGGTGGGCGCCGCGGTGACCCGGGCCTTTTCCCGGTCCGGGTACACCGCACCTGATCTGTTTCCGGTGGAACCGGGACCAGCGGCGGCCCGCGACGCCTGAACCGCTGGGCGCCAGGCAGATCTCAGAGGCGGTCGAGTGCCTCATGGATCGGGGTGGTTCCGTTCACGAACTCGATGAACGCTCCCACCGCTGCCGGGCGTTCGAGCACGTCTGCGGCCACTGCCGCCACGTCCGCCCTGGACACGCTGCCGTCCTGGCCCGGCCCGATGCTGATGCGGCCGGTGCCGGGATCATCCGTGAGGGCACTGGGCCCCAGGATGGTCCAGTCAAGGCCGCTGCGGCGCAGATACTCGTCCGCTGCGGCCTTGGCCTCGGCGTAGGCGAAGAAGCTGTTGTCGGACGGCACACCGTGGTTCTTGCCCGCCCCCATGTAGGAGACCATGACGTAACGGCGCACACCGGCCTGGACAGCCGCGTCCATCGAACGGATCGCGGCGTCGCGGTCCACCGCGTAGGTGCGTTCGGGTGATCCACCGCCGGCCCCGGCCGACCAAATGACGGCGTCCTGGCCCTTCAGCTTCTCCGCGATCCCCGCGGTGTCGAGCCTCTCGACGTCGGCCACCACGGGTGCAGCTCCATTCGCGCTGACTTCCGCGACATGGTCGGGATTCCGGACCAGCGAGGTTACCTGGTGGCCGTTTGCTGCCAAATCCTTCGCCAGCTGCAGTGCCACTTTGCCGTGTCCGCCAATAATTGCCACGCGTGCCATGTTGCTCCAATCCTCGGGATGTACCCCACGAGCATAAGCATACTTATTGATGGCGTGCGGGGGCCTTTCACCGGTGGCTGAACCGGGCAGGAGAAGAGCAGGTTACCCAGTGGCTGGAACATGCCGGCCAACCCGTTGGAGCCATTGGCGGGAGGTACGGCCGCGAAGGATGGTGTACTCCCACGGCGCTGGATAGTATCCACCATGGCGCCCGGTCAACCCCGGCCAGCCCACAGGCTTCACAGGTTGAAAGGATGCCCATGTCCACTGCCACCGCCGAAGCAGGCCTCACCATCCAAACCAGCGAAGGTCCTGTCCGCGGACGGGTCCTGGGGAGCACGCGGAGCTGGCGCGGCATGCCCTACGCCGCCCCCCCGGTCGGAGAGCTGCGGCTGCGGATGCCCCGCAGGCCCCGCCCATGGCGCGGGGTGCGGGATGCTTCCAGATTCGGCCCGTGGGCGCCCCAACGCGCCCGCCGGCTGCTGCCCGGGGCAGGCGGCAGCACCCCGATGAGCGAAGACTGCCTCACCATCAACGTGACCGCACCCCGGGAACCTGCTGAGGCGCCGCTGCCCGTCCTGGTTTTCTTCCACGGCGGAGCCTTCAGCTCCGGGTCTGCCGCCATGGACCTGCTGGACGGGTCCGGACTCGTCACCAGCGGGAACGTAGTTTTTGTAGCCATGAACTACCGCCTGGGAGCACTGGGCTTCATGGATTTCCGCGCCTACTCCACGCCTGAGCGGCCCTTCGAAGCCAACGTGGGGCTGGGAGACCAGGTTGCGGCACTGGAATGGGTCCAGCGGAATATTGCCGCCTTTGGCGGCGATCCGGATAACGTCACGATTTTTGGTGAGTCTGCCGGCGCCACGTCCGCCCTGACCCTGATGTGCGTCCCCTCCGCGGCAGGGCTCTTCCACCGGGCTTTCCTCCAGAGCCCTGCCCCGGGCGCGGTTTACGGACCGGACCTGACGGGTGCGTGGGCCGGGGAACTCCTCGGGCTCCTCGGCGTTGGCGCCGGCGGGGCCGCGGAGGCACTGAGCGAAATGTCGGCGATGTCCCTGGTGGCGGCAGTCAGCCAGCTGACCGGGAGAATCACCCCCGATGCCCAGCCCGGGGCGCTGAGCCTGGCCCCGGTGGTTGACGGTTCCTTCCTGCCCCTGCACCCCCTCGATGCGTTCGCGCAGGGCAAGGCCCAGCAGCTGCCCATGGTGATCGGATCCATGGAACGGGAAGGAGAGCTCTTCGACAAGCTCAATGACATCCTGCCCACCAACAAGGACCGGATCGAGAAGATGTTCGCGCTCACGGAGCCGGACCACCGCGAGCGCGTCATCGCGGCCTACCGGGGGTATCCACACAAGAAGCAGGCAGTGGAGATCGGAGGCGACGCCGTCTTCTGGCACCCGGCCATCCAGGTGGCCGAGGCGCATTCCCAGTACGCGCCTGCGTGGTCCTACCGGTTCGACTTCGCACCCCGCGCCGCCCGGCTGGCCGGCCTGGGGGCCACTCACGGGATGGACCTTCCCGCGGTGTTCGGAAACTACGGTTCCGGGCTGGGCAAGGCCCTGGTGCGGCTGGGAGACCGGCGGACCGCAGCGAACGTCGGGCACCGGTTCCAATCCGGGCTGCTGCGCTTCGCCAGGACCGGTGTTCCCGGGCCCATGTGGCCGAAGTACGATACAGCGTCCCGCCGCACCAAGATCTTCGACCGGTATGACCGGATCGAGCTCGATCCCCGGAGCGCTCGGCGGAAGGCATGGAACGGCTACCGCGGGTTCCGGTAGTTCACGGCTCTCCCGGGCGGATGCGGCCGGTGCCGCTGCGGGGGAGTGCGCCGCATAGGATTGCAGGATGACCGCAACACTGCTCGCCCGGGATCTTGCCGGCGGCCACGCTCACCGCGTCCTCTTCTCAAATCTCTCACTGACCGTTGCCCCGGGTGACGTCATCGGCGTCGTGGGGGCCAACGGCGCGGGTAAGTCCACCCTGCTGAAGATTCTGGCCGGGGCCGCGGAGCCCATGGGCGGCGTCGTGCAGCGCCATCCGACGGACGCTTTCGTCGGATGGCTCCCGCAGGAGCATGAGCGGGTTTCCGGAGAAACGGTCGCCGCCTACATTTCGCGGCGGACCGGATCGACGGCGGCCACCGAAGCGATGGAGGCGGCCGCGGAGGAACTGGGAAGGGAAACCAAGGGCGCCGACGACCGCTACGCAGCGGCCCTGGATACCTGGCTCGCTTCGGGCGCGGCGGACCTCGAGGAGCGGATGCCCGCGGTGCTCGCGGAACTTGGGCTCGACGCCGGGCCTGATTCCCTGATGACCGGGCTCTCCGGCGGGCAGGCTGCCCGGGTGGCGCTGGCCGCCCTGCTGCTCAGCCGCTTCGACATCGTGCTCCTGGACGAGCCCACCAATGACCTGGACCTCGACGGACTGGCGAAACTGGAGGAGTTCGTCCGCGGACTGCGCGGCGGCGTCGTCCTGGTCTCCCACGACCGCGAGTTCCTCGCCCGCTGTGTCACGACGGTGGTCGAACTCGATCTCGCCCAAAACCAGGTGGCGGTCTACGACGGCGGTTACGACGCCTTCCTCGAGGAAAGGGCGGTCGCCAAGCGCCACGCGAGGGAAGCCTACGAGGAATTCGCCGGGAAAAAAGCAGACCTGGTCTCCCGGGCCAGGACTACCCGGGAATGGAGCTCACAGGGCGTCCGCAACGCCATGAAAAAGTCTCCGGACAATGACAAGATCCGGCGGAAAGCCAGCACCGAGTCTTCGGAGAAGCAGGCGCAGAAGGTCCGCCAGATGGAATCGCGCATCGCCCGGCTCGAGGAAGTGGAAGAGCCGCGCAAGGAGTGGCAGCTGCAGTTCAGCATCGCTGAGGCACCGCGCTCCAGCACCGTCACGGCGGTCCTGAACGAAGCCGTGGTGCAGCGCGGCGGGTTCGCCCTTGGCCCGGTGTCGCTGCAGGTCAATGCCGGAGAACGGATCGGCATCACCGGCCCCAACGGGGCTGGGAAGTCCACGCTGCTGTCGCTGCTGCTGGGCCGGCTGGAGCCCGACGCCGGTTCGGCGTCGCTGGGCGCCTCGGTGGCGGTCGGGGAGATTGACCAGCTCCGCGGCCAGCTTGACGCGGAGAAAAAGCTCACCGATGCCTTTGAGTCCTGTGTCCCGGAAATGACGCCGGCGGAGGTTCGGACCCTGCTGGCCAAGTTCGGCCTCAAAGCCGACCAGTCGGGCAGCCTGGTGGGAGCACTGTCGCCCGGCGAGCGGACCCGCGCGGCGCTGGCACTGCTGCAGGCACGCGGCGTCAACCTGTTGATCCTCGATGAGCCCACCAACCACCTCGACCTGCCGGCCATTGAGCAGCTTGAGGAGGCCCTGGAGAGCTACACCGGAACACTTCTCCTGGTCACCCATGACCGGCGGATGCTGGAGAATGTGCAGCTGGACCGGCTGTGGATGGTGGAGAACGGAACTGTTTCCGAACGTTAAGGCGTCTGCGCCCTTATGACCGGCCCACTGTGACTGTTGTTAAAGATGTGATAATAGTTACCTAAGGGTGGCAGCAGTCTCATGGATGATCAACTGCTCCACCGTTCTCGCGGGGGAAAGAAGTTGTTATGGCTTCGACGAGCACATGGATGTTAGCTCAGCCACAGTCCGAAAGCCGGCGCGCCGGAAAGCCGCCGGCCGCACTTCGCATGATCGATATACCGGTCCTGCTGATGGTGTGGATGCTCTGCGTCCTGACAGACTGGTCCACACCCGCAAAAGTCCTCCTCAACGTGGCCGCCGTCGGACTTCTCTGCCTGAAAGAACTGGCCGTCCACCGCTATCTCATGCGGCACCAGGGTGAACCTCCCCGCCGCCAGGCATACCTCCACCGGGTGCCCGAACCCGCCTACCAGGACTGAACCAGGCCGCGTATCGGGGCTCAACCGGGCCCGTCATCCGGTCTGGTTTGCGGACCCGGATACGGACTGAAACCAGGATTTGATACGCCGATCCGGCGTGGAGCCGAAGCCATCTCGTTCCTTCCGCGGCTATGGCCACTGCCCGGCGACAGGCCTATCGTTGATATGCGCGGCACTGGTCCTGGAAGAACACCTCCGGTGGTGCAAAGTGCACCGGAACGGCCTGCGCCTTCGCGCGGTGCAGGAAGCTGAACCCGGGACCTTGGTCAATCCGGTGCAGAGATGCGCCGCCCCGGTGGAAGCAGGAGAGCCATGTCCCTGGATATATCAACGCTGGAGGTGGAGACAGCCAACGGCTGGGTCCGCGGAACTGTCGACGACGGGGTCCGCACCTGGCGCGGGATTCCCTACGCGGCTCCGCCGCTGGGCGACCTGAGGCTGCGTGCGCCACAACCAGCCCCGGACTGGACCGGAGTACGGGACGCCTCGGAGTTCGGCGCCATTCCGCCACAGATCCGCGGCAGGTCCCTGAAGCGTTCGCGCCGGCGGCCGCTGATGAGCGAAGACTGCCTCACGGTCAACGTCAGCTCCCCCCTGGAACCGTCCTCGGACCTGCTGCCGGTACTGGTCTTCTTTTACGGCGGGGCCTTCAGCTCAGGATCCTCGGCCGTGCGCACCTACCGCGGTGCCAACCTGGTTAGGACCGGGGACGTGGTCTACGTCTGCCTCAATTACCGGATCGGGGCGCTGGGCTTTATGGATTTCACGTCCTTTTCCACACCGGCGCGCCCGTTCGATTCCAACGTTGGGCTTCGGGACCAGGTGGCGGCGCTGGCCTGGGTCAACCAGAACATTGCGGCTTTTGGCGGGGATCCGGACAACGTCACCATCTTCGGAGAGTCCGCCGGCGGTATCGCGGTCACCGCACTGATGTGCATCCCCTCGGCGGCCCCGTACTTCCATAAAGCCTTCGCCCAGAGCCCGGCGCCGTCCGGCGCGTACTACCCCGACATGCATGAGCGCTGGGCGCTGGACCTGCTGGAAATCCTGCGGGTGGACGAATCCCGCGCCGCCGAGGCCCTCAGCTCCATGTCCGCCGACCGGCTGGTCAGCGCCACCAGATGGATGACCAGCAAGATCGGGCCGGTCCAGCAGCCCGGGACACTGAGCGTGTCCCCGGTGATCGACGGCGAATTCCTGCCCCGGCATCCGATCGACATCTTCCTGGACGGTGAATCCTCACCCAAGCCCATGGTTCTGGGCACCATGGCCCAGGAAGGCGCGCTTTTTGCGAAACTCGACAACATCCTGCCGTCCACGCCGGAACGGATCGAGCGGATGTTCGCCGGCACCGACCCGACGGCACGCGATCGGGTGCTGGCGGCCTACCCGGGCTACCCCTCCCGGGAACGGTCCGTCGAGATCAGCGGCGACCTGGTCTTCTGGTACCCCAGCCAGCTGGTAGCGGAAGGCCATTCACGGGTGGCGCCCACCTGGGCCTACCGGTACGACTACGCCACCCGGCTGATGAACATGCTTGGCCTGGGGGCAACCCACGCCTTCGACGTCCCCGTGATGTTCGGCGAAACCAGCGAGAAAATAATGCGGGCCCTGTCGCTGCTGGGCGGCACCGAGGAGCTCAAAGAACTCTCCGTCAGGTTCCAGGGGTCGCTGCTGAACCTGGCCCACGTCCATCTCCCCGGGGAGGATTGGCCGCGGTATGAGGAGACGCACCGGCATACCAGGATCTTCGACCGTGAGGACCGGATTGAGTCCGATCCGTTTGCGGAGCGCCGGCTGGCCTGGCAGGGCTACCGCGGCTACATCTGAGCTGTGCGCATGCATGGAGTCCCCGGAGGCTGCGTGAGAGTGTTAAGCCAGCTGAGGGTTTTGTCTGTCTGTTCCGATCTGACGAGGAGCCAGCATGAGTGCACATTACGACGTCGTGGTCCTGGGTGCAGGGCCGGGCGGGTACGTCGCGGCCATCCGGGCAGCCCAGCTCGGGCTCAATGTTGCTGTGATCGAGGAAAAGTACTGGGGAGGAGTCTGCCTGAACGTGGGCTGCATCCCGTCCAAGGCCCTGCTGCGCAATGCTGAACTTGCGCAGATTTTCACCCGGCAGGCGGCGACCTTCGGAATGCACGGCGACGTGAGCTTCGACTACGGTGCCGCGTATGACCGCAGCCGGCAGGTGGCCGACGGCAGGGTCAAGGGCGTTCACTTCCTGATGAAGAAGAACAAGATCACCGAGTACGACGGCCGTGGCGTGTTCAAGGACGCGCACAAGATGGAGGTCACGCTGTCCCAGGGCGGCACCGAGGAACTCACCTTCGAGAACGCCATCATCGCTACGGGCGCCACTGTTAAGCTCCTGCCTGGCGTGGAGCTCAGCGCCAACGTTGTCACGTACGAAACCCAGATCCTCAGCCGCGACCTGCCGGCGAAGATGGTGATTGTTGGAGCTGGGGCCATCGGCATGGAATTTGGGTACGTCCTGCGCAGCTACGGCGTCGACGTGACCATCATCGAGTTCCTGGACCGTGCCCTGCCGAACGAGGACGCCGACGTCTCCAAGGAAATCACCAAGCAGTACAAAAAGCTCGGGATCCCGATCCACACGTCCGCCAAGGTCGAAACCGTTACCGATAACGGTTCATCGGTCACCGTCAGCTACACGGACAAGGCAGGCAGCCGGCAGAGCATCGACGCGGACCGCGTGCTGATGTCCGTCGGCTTCGCTCCGCGGCTGGAGGGGTTCGGCCTCGAGAGCACCGGGGTGGAGGTAACCGGCCGCGGCGCCATCGCGATCGACGACTACATGTGCACCAGCGTGGAGAACATCTACGCGATCGGCGACGTCACGGGCAAACTGCAGCTCGCACACGTGGCCGAGGCCCAGGGAGTGGTCGCGGCAGAGACCATTGGCGGCGCCGAGACGATGCCGCTGGGAGACTACCGCATGATGCCGCGCGCCACCTTCTGCCAGCCGCAGGTGGCGAGCTTCGGTCTGACCGAGCAGCAGGCCCGCGACGAGGGACGGGACGTCCTGGTCAGCACGTTCCCCTTCACCGCCAACGGCAAGGCCCACGGACTCGGCGAACCGGTGGGATTCGTGAAGCTGATCGCGGACCCGGCTCACGGCGAACTGCTGGGCGGACACCTGATCGGCCCGGACGTCTCAGAGCTGCTCCCGGAACTGACCCTCGCGCAGAAGTGGGACCTCACCGCCGCCGAACTTGCCCGGAACGTCCACACCCATCCCACCCTGAGCGAAGCGCTTCAGGAGGCGTTCCACGGGCTGACCGGCCACATGATCAACTTCTAACCGGCCGCCGATGGCTGGCTGCGGTAGCGCAGCAGCAGTGTGCCGCCGCTGCACAGCACGTGCGCCAGTTCCATCCGGCGGGGCGCCAGCTCAGGTGAGCCCGCCGTGATCCGGGTAGCGCTTCCCGCCGTCAGCAGCGGACTGAGCGTCAGGCAGAGCTCATCGACCAGTCCGGCGGCCTGGAAGGTACCGAAAACGTGCGGCCCGCCTTCGCACAGGACCCGGTCGAATCCACGCGCCGCGAGCACCTGGGCGGCCTGCTCCGGCTCCACCGTCCGGGCCCCTGCCACTGCCACGTCCGCCACCTGCTCCAGGGCCCGGCGGTGTTCCAGGGGTGCGATCGCCGTCGTGAGGATCAGCGGACGTACCGGAGCCTGCGTAAAGAGGGGACTGCCGGGATCCAGGTCCAGGGTTCCGGAGACGATGGCCAGGCCCGGGTGCGGCTGCAGGCCCCTCGCCGCGCGCCAGGACTGTCCTTCGGCGTCGAGCAGGCCGCCCGCGTAGCCCTCTGTGCGCACCGTTCCGGCGCCCACGAGGATGACGTCGGCCGTCCGCCGGAGCAGCGCGAAGACCCGGTGGTCGGCGTCGTCGCCCAGCCCTCCGGAACGCCCGTCCACGGCCGCGGCGCCGTCGGCTGACGCAACGAAATTGAAGCGGAAGAGAGGGCGGTCCGTTCCGTCTTCGTCCCAGGCATAGGCAGCGAGCAGCTGCTCATCGCTGAGCTCCGCCGAGGACCCGGGAACGGTGATCACCGCGCTCATTCCTGGGCCGCCGGTTCGTTCACATCGCCCATGTTGTGCCGCAGGTAGGCGGGGGCCCGCCAGCCGAGGATGGCTTCAGTCATCCGGATAGCGCTGCGGGCCGCGGAAACGTTGTGCATCCGCAGGATCCGCGCGCCGTTGATGATGCTGGCGACGCCCGCCGCGAGGGATCCCTCCACCCGCGCGGATTTCGGAGCGTCAAGGGTCTCGCCGATGAAGTCCTTGTTGGAGACAGCGGCCAGCACGGGGTAGCCAAGAGAAGCAATCTCGGCCAGCCGGCGGGTGAGTTCGAGCGAGTGGAGGGTGTTCTTGTTCAGGTCATGCCCGGGATCGATGATGATCTTTTCCGGTGCCACCCCCAGCTCCTGGGCATACCCGCTGCGCCGATGAAGGAACTCCGCGACCTCGGAAACGACGTCGGCGTATTGCGGGCGCGGAAAAACGGTGCGCGGCGCGGCCAGGCTGTGCGTGATGACCAGATGGACGCCGGACTCGGCGGCGACCCGTGCCAGGTCAGGGTTGTGCAGCCCGGTCGTGTCGTTGATGACAGTGGCTCCGGCTTCGATGGCCGCTTCTGCCACGGCCGGCAGGAACGTGTCAGCGGAGATGATCACATCCGTGGCCTCGCGGACCGCCCGGATGACCGGCACCACCCTGGCCGCCTCCTGCGCCGCGCCCAGGGCCGGACCCGGGGCGAAGGGCACGCCGCCAATGTCCACCCAGTCGGCGCCGTCGTGCACGGCAGCCAGCGCAGCCCCCACCGCGGCGTCGAGCGCGTAGGTGGCTCCGGCGTCGTAGAAGGAGTCGGGGGTCCGGTTGATGATGGCCATCAGCGCCACCTCACGGCGAAAATCCAGGGTGCGTGCCCCGATCTTATGGACCGGATACAGCAACGGCGGCAGATAGGGGCCGGCGGCCTGCCGGGCGCCCGGGGCAGTTCCGGTGCCGGCGGCAGAGTGGCCGGAGCGTGGTTCCCTGCTGTTCAGACTCATGATTGCATCCTACGGTGGAGCACAGCCCGGGAAACGACCGCCTCATCGGAAGGTACGCAATGGAACTGCCGCTTATGCCGCCCGTCGATCCCATGTTGGCGAAGGCCGTGGACGGTGTCCCGGAAGGTGGCTTCGCCTATGAGCCCAAATGGGACGGATTCCGCGCCGTCGTCTTCCGCGACGGCGCCGAGGTGGAGATCACCAGCCGCAACGGGCGGGCCATGAACCGCTACTTTCCGGAACTCGTGCACGCGTTCCTGGACGGGCTGCCGGAAAAATGCGTGGTGGATGGAGAAATCATCCTGGTCAATGCCGACGGCACGCGGCTGGATTTTGACCTGCTTCAGCAGCGCATCCACCCCGCAGCCAGCCGGGTGAAGCTGCTTGCGGAGCAGACACCGGCGTCCTTCGTTGCCTTCGACCTGCTGGCCCTGGGCAGCGAAAACCTCACCGGCAAGCCGTTCCGGGAACGGCGGGCGGCTCTTGAAACCGCCCTTCGAACGGGCCCGGGTACGGCCGGAGGGAGGCTGCACCTGACCCGGCAGACGCTGGATCCGGACAAGGCGCGGGACTGGTTTAACCGATTCGAAGGAGCTGGGCTGGACGGAGTTCTCGCCAAGCCGCTGGAATCGGGCTACGAACCGGGCAAACGCACCATGTCCAAGGTCAAGCACCGCCGCACCGCCGACTGCGTCCTGGCCGGCTACCGCGTGCACAAGAGCGGAGAGGACCGGATCGGTTCGCTGCTGCTGGGGCTCTATGACGACGACGGCGTCCTCGCGAACGTGGGGGTTGTCGGCGCCTTCCCGATGGAGCGGCGCAAGGAATTGTGACAGGAACTGCAGCCGCTGGTGACCTGGGACAGCGGTCATCCGTGGACCGAGGCGGAACAGGGCGCCGGCACCCGGACCCCGCGGAATGCCGAAAGCAGCAGATGGAGCGGAACGAAGGACCTTTCCTTTACGCCGCTGCAA
Organism: Arthrobacter sp.; assembly: GCF_031988865.1. Classification (NCBI taxonomy): domain Bacteria; kingdom Bacillati; phylum Actinomycetota; class Actinomycetes; order Micrococcales; family Micrococcaceae; genus Arthrobacter; species Arthrobacter sp. The sequence goes on along the minus strand of NZ_DALZXY010000027.1, from coordinate 1,015 downwards.
CCCGTCCGCGTAGTGGAAGTCGCCTACGACCATATGGAAGGCCCCCGCTTCCGGCACCCGCCGAGTTTCGTCCGCTGGCGTCCTGACCGCGAACCCGAATCGTGTGGCTACGCCCAGCTGGAGGAACCTGTCAGGTTTGACCTCGGTGACGTACTGCAGGAGCCCTCCCGCTAGCTGCGCGTCCTTGACACGGTTCTTGGACGGGAGAACCCTGAACTAGGGGACCGCAGCCCGGGACACCGGAGGGACGTACCACCATGCGAGCCGGCAAAATCGTCATGATCGTGGCAGGCAGCCTGCTGATTCTGTTTGGACTGGGTCTGGGGATCGGCGGCGCAGCAGTGGGCTTCCTCAATTCCCGCCAGGCGTCCGGCGAGTTCCTGTCCTTACCCCAGGAGCTTTACCAGGTCGATTCCAACGCCATGACCACCGAGTCGATCAACGTTGACGAGGACATAGACAGCGGAACTGCGGTGGGAACAATCAACGTCCGTGGCGAGGCAGCAGCTCCGGATCAAGAACTCTTCATCGGCATCGGCCCGACGGCAGACGTGAACCGGTACCTTGCCGACGTGGCCCACAGCGAGCTGAGGGACGTGACTTACGAACCGTTTAACGCCTATTTCCGAGAATTCGAAGGCACCGCCGTTCCTGCTCCGCCCGCTGAACAGGACTTTTGGGCATCAGCCTCCTCCGGGTCAGGCCAGCAGGAAATGAGCTGGGACCTGGACCAGGGCCGCTGGACCGTGGTGGTGATGAACGCCGACGGCAGCGCACCGGTACGGGCCGAACTGCAGATGGGCGCGCGCTCTGACCTCCTGGGGCCGGTGGCAGCCGGGATGTTCATCGGGGCGGCCTGCCTGGTCCTGGCCGGTGCAGCGCTGATCGTGGGCGGAATCCTCCTCCGCAGCCGCATACCCGGCCCCAGCGGCTACGGCGGCCCCGGTGGGTACCCGGGCGGGCCAGGATACCCGGGCTACCCCGGTGGTCCCGGCGGCCCGGGGGGCCCCGCCGG
>NZ_DALZXY010000026.1:23706-38619 GCF_031988865.1 Arthrobacter sp. | reverse complement strand
CGCCAGGGTCAGCTTCGGGGCCGGCCGGAGCCCGGGCCCGGGTCCCCTCCTCCTGGGCTGACGTGGAGCTGGTTGTGGCAGGGCTGCGGGCCTCGGTTCCCGCGGGTACGCGGATCAAGGCCGCCCTGTTCCCCGCCTCGCTGGGACGCGGCCGCCGGGGCTGAGCCGGCCGGCAGGACTTTTCCGCTGCGTTATCTCCGGTGCGTTAACGCGAAAAAGTCCCGGCACCGAGGGGATTCACCCTCGGTGCCGGGACTTTTCTTCGCAGCGACCGGCCGGAGCCGGTCAGCGATTACGCAGCCGGGTCGGCGATGCCGATGTACTGCGTGTAGAGGTATTCCTCGATGCCTTCGTCTCCGCCTTCACGGCCGAGGCCCGACTGCTTCACGCCGCCGAACGGGGCCGCAGCGTTGGAGATGACGCCGGCGTTCAGGCCGAGCATGCCGGTTTCCAGCTTCTCGCCGATCCGCAGGCCGCGGTTCAGGTCCTCGGTGAAGACGTAGGCGATCAGCCCGTATTCGGACGCGTTGGCCAGTTTCACGGCTTCGGCCTCCGTGGAGAAGGTGATGACCGGGGCCACCGGCCCGAAGATCTCTTCCTTGAGGATGCGTGCGCCGGCCGGAACGTTCTTGAGCACGGTCGGGGCGTAGAAGTAACCCGGGCCGTCCACCGGTGCTCCGCCAACAACGGCCGTGGCACCGGCGTCGATCGCGTCCTCAACCAGGGAATGGACCTTGTTGCGGGACTTGGCATCGATCAGCGGGCCGATCTTGGATTCATCCTCGGTGCCGCGGGCAACGGTCATTGCACCGACCTTCGCAGCGAACTTCTCGGAGAATTCGTCCGCGATGTCCTCGTGCACGATGAACCGGTTGGCAGCGGTGCACGCTTCGCCCATGTTCCGCAGCTTCGCGGCCATGGCGCCTTCAACGGCCTTGTCGATATCGGCGTCCTCAAAGACGACGAACGGGGCGTTGCCGCCGAGTTCCATCGAGGTGCGGAGAACGTTGTCCGCGGCGTCGCGGATCAGGGCCTGGCCCACCGGGGTGGAGCCGGTGAAGGAAACCTTGCGCAGGCGCTCATCCTTCATGATCGGGCCGGTCACTTCCCCGGCCTGGGTCGTGGAAACGACGTTCAGGACACCGGCGGGCAGGCCGGCTTCCATCATCACGGCGGCGAACAGCTGCGACGTCAGCGGGGTGAGCTTGGCGGGCTTGAGCACCATGGTGCAGCCGGCAGCCACCGCGGGGGCGATCTTGCGGGTCGCCATGGCCAGCGGGAAGTTCCACGGAGTGATCAGCAGGCAGGGGCCCACCGGCTTCTTGGTGACCATGATCCGCGACTTGCCGTCCGGAGACATGCCGTAGCGGCCGGTCACGCGAACGGCTTCCTCGGAGAACCAGCGCAGGAACTCGGCACCGTAGGCAACTTCGCCGCGGGCCTCCGCCAGGGGCTTGCCCATTTCAAGGGTCATCAGCAGGGCGAAGTCCTCCGCGCGTGCCGTAACGAGTTCGAAGGCCCGGCGCAGGATCTCGCCGCGGACGCGGGGAGCGGTCTGGGCCCAGGAATCCTGTGCAGCGGCAGCGGCGTCCATTGCAGCGGCACCGTCTTCGGTGCTGGCGTCTGCGATGCTCAGGAGCACCTTGCCCGTGGCGGGATCCTCAACTTCGAAGGTCTTCCCGTCCGTGGCTTCGCGCCACTGTCCATCAATCAGCAGGCCGGTGGGAACCTGGGCCAGCAGTTCGGCCTCGCGTTCAGCGGATACAGCCATGGGTGCGCCTCCAAAATATGCGGGTTTTCCGGATCACAATCTGACCGGTGCTCTCAACTCACCGTAAAACGCGGGCGGAACACTGTAAATGCATTCCTGCACAATGGCGGGCGCACATCACTGTGCACTTGGCCCGACCAAATCCGCGCCCCGGCCCCTACTTGTCGCTGCTTCGGGCGGCCAGCACAGCGGAGTACAGTTCCCGCTTACTGATCCGTGCGTCGGACGCCACGCTGGCCACGGCGTCCTTCAGCCGGGATCCCTGGCTGATGAGCTCGTTAACGGCTTCCACGTGGTCCTCTGGCGCTTCCGGCGCGGCTTCCCCGGCTCCCCCGACGACGACGGCGATCTCACCTCGGACTTCGCTGGTCTCCGCCCAGGCAAGCAGTTCACGCAGTGGCGCCCGAAGAACCTGTTCATGCAGTTTCGTCAGCTCGCGGGCGACGGCGGCCGGCCGGCTGCCGCCAAAGGCGGTGTCGAGCGCCCGGAGCATAACCTCAAGCCGGTGCGGGGCCTCAAAGAACACCATGGTGCGGCGTTCCGTGGCGAGCTCCGCGAGCCGTGCGGCCCGCTCCCCTGCCTTGCGCGGCAGGAACCCTTCGAAACAGAACCGGTCCGTCGGCAGGCCGGAGAGGGCCAGCGCGGTGAGCACCGCGGAGGGCCCGGGGGCTGCCGTGACCGCGATGCCTTCGGCAGCGGCCGCCTCCACCAGGCGGTAGCCGGGGTCGGAGACCGAGGGCATACCGGCGTCGGTGACCATCAGCAGGGTTGCCCCGCCGCGGACCAGTTCCAGCAGGTCGGCGGTACGGGTCTGTTCATTGTGCTCGTGGTAGCTGAGGATCCGGCCGGAGGTGGTGATGTTGAGTGCACTGACCAGCCGGTGCAGCCGCCGCGTGTCTTCGGCGGCAATCACATCCGCGTGCTGAAGCAGGTCGATCAGGCGGACGGTGGCATCACCGACGTTTCCGATCGGGGTGGCCGCCAGCACGATCTGCCCGCCGGTCCCGGGGCTCCGCCGCGATGCGGCATCCTCGGCGCCCTGCACCGGGCGCACTTCCGTGCTGTCTGTTGTGCCGTTGAAGTTTGCCGGCTGCCCGGGTCCATCGATGCTTGAGTCCACCCATCAACCCTACGCGACAGGCTATACAGTTGAGCGTGTGACCCTGTCCTTGACCCCTGCCCCACCCCGGGCTGAGGCGCCGCCGGTGCTGGAACCGGGACAGGCCTTCACTCTCCAGGCACTGCGGGAGAGGCTGCTCGGTGCCGCGCTTCCTGCGCCGCACTGGGCCTGGGCTGCGGCGCTGGGTGCCGCCCTGCTGGCAGGAGTTCTCCGTTTTGTCCGGCTGGGGGAACCGGACTCGCTGATTTTCGACGAAACGTACTACGTCAAGGACGCCTACTCCTATCTGCTCTCCGGTTATGAACGGGCGTGGCCGGAGAATGCCAACGATTCCTTTACCTCCGGCCAGCCCAACGTGCTGCTGGAAGGGCCGGAGTACGTGGTGCACCCGCCGGTGGGCAAATGGATGATCGCCTTCGGTATGGCGCTTTTCGGCCCGGAGTCGAGCTTCGGCTGGCGTTTCTCCGCGGCCCTGACCGGCACCCTCACGGTCCTGCTGCTGGCCCTGATCGCCTACCGGCTGTTTAAGTCCCCGCTTCTGGGCGCAGTGGCGGGCGTCCTGCTGGCAGTCGACGGCCACCACCTGGTCCACTCCCGCACATCACTGCTGGATATTTTCCTCACCTTTTGGGTGCTGGCTTCCTTCGGTGCCCTGCTCCTCGACCGCGACGACGGCAGGAGGCGGCTGGCACGCAAACTCGCCATCCCGCCGGGCAGCACACCTTCCCTTGTCGCCCTGCGCACCGGGCCATGGCTGCTCTGGCGTCCGTGGCGCCTCGTGGCCGGTGTCTGCCTCGGGCTGGCGGTCGGCACCAAATGGTCCGCCCTGGCGTTCGTCGCCGTCTTCGGCCTGATGACCGTGCTGTGGGATGTGAGTGCCCGCCGCGTCGCCGGGATCCGAAACTGGCCGCTCGCCCTGCTCAAGGACGGCGTTCCCGCCTTCTTCACGATCATCCCTACCGCGCTGGCCACCTACACCGCCACGTGGACGGGGTGGTTCCTCTCCAGCGGTGCCTACGGGCGGCAGTGGGCGGAAAGCAATCCCTCCGCTGCCTTCGGCTGGCTCCCCGATTCGCTCCGGTCGCTGGCGGAATACCACCGCAGCGCGTACGAGTTCCATAACGGCCTGACCTCAGAGCACTCTTATATGGCCAATGCCTGGACGTGGCTCTTCCTGGGCAGGCCCACGTCCTTTTTCTATGAGACGCCGGACCCGGGGAGCCCGGGATGCGGCTCTGAGACCTGCACCTCGGCGATCACGTCCGTGGGCAACCCGCTGATCTGGTGGGCGGCCCTGATCTGCCTCGGTGTGCTGCTGGCTTACTGGATCGGCCGCAGGGACTGGCGGGCCGGGGCCATCCTCGCAGGAATTGCCGCCGGCTATCTCCCCTGGTTCGCTTTCCCGGACCGCACCATGTTCTTCTTCTACGCCGTGTCTTTCGAACCATTCCTCATCCTTGCCCTGACCTATGTCCTCGGTCTGGTGCTGGGCCGGGACCGGGACACCGCCCAGCGCCGCAGGCGCGGACTGATCGGCGTCGGCTGCTTCCTTGCCGCCGTTATTCTCGTCTCCGCGTTCTTCTATCCGGTATGGACGGCAGAGAACATCCCCTATTCTGAATGGCGGCTCCGAATGTGGATGCCGAGCTGGATCTAGGTCTCAACGCAATGTGCCCCACGCACGGAAAGAGAGGCGCAGTGCGCGAATCCTCCACGGACTTGTTCGTCGAACTTCCGGCTGACTCAAACGTCACGGACATCCTTCTCGGGCGGACTGCCCGGTCTCCGGAACAGCCGCTCTATGCCCGCAAATCTGCCTCCGGCTGGGACGACGTTACCGCTGCCGAGTTCCTTGGCGAGGTGTCCGCCGCTGCCAAGGGCCTCATCCGGCAGGGTATCCGGCCCGGGGACTGCGTCGCCGTGATGTCCTGCACCCGCTACGAGTGGACTGTCGTGGACCTCGCGATCTGGTTCGCCGGAGCCGTCACCGTCCCGATCTACGAGACGTCCTCCGCCACCCAGGTCCAGTGGATCCTTGAAGATTCCGGCGCCAAGCTGGTCTTCGCCGAGGATCAGGCCAAGGCCACCGTCGTTGCCGCGGGCGCCGGAGCTGCCGGACTGGAAATACCAGTGTGGTATCTGACCGACGACGACGGCGGGACGGACCTTCGTGCCCTCGCCGCGTCCGGTTCATCGGTCAGCGACGGCGAACTCGAAGCCGCCCGCTCGGCCCGCGGACTCGAGGACACCGCTTCCCTGGTCTACACCTCCGGCACGACCGGACGTCCCAAGGGCTGCGAAATCACGCACGGCAACTTTGCCGTCTTCGGCGTCAACGTCATCGAGCTCCTCCCCGAGATGCTCAAGGCCCCGGGCGCCCGGACGCTGATGTTCCTGCCGCTGGCACACGTCCTGGCCCGCGCCGTTCAGATCGGCTGCCTGGCAGCCGGCGTGAAGCTGGGCCACAGCGCCAGCGCCTCCGCCCTGGTTGGCGACATGAAAACATTCCAGCCCACATTCCTGCTCGCCGTTCCGCGCATTTTCGAAAAGATCTACACCGGCGCGCAGGAAAGCGCGGAAGCCGCGGGCAAGGGCCGGCTTTTCGACTCCGCCGCGGCAACTGCCGTCGCCTATTCCGAAGCCCTGGACAGCGCCGGCCGCGGAGGTAAGGGACCCTCGCTGCCGCTGCGCCTGCGGCACCGGGTTTTTGATGCGCTGCTGTACCCGAAGGTGCGGAACGTCTTCGGCGGACAGCTGTCCATGACCGTTTCCGGCGCGAGCCCGCTCAGCCCGCAGCTGTGCCATTTCTTCCGCGGCGCCGGCATCTCGGTCCTGGAAGGCTACGGCCTCACGGAGACAACTGCCCCTGCATCCGTCAATACGATGCCGCTGACCCGGGTGGGCACGGTTGGCCTGCCGATGCCCGGCAATGCCGTCCGGATCGCCGCCGATGGCGAGGTTCTGGTTAAGGGTGTTGGTGTTTTCAAGGGCTATCACCGGAATCCGGCCGCCAATGCCGAGGCCTTCACCGACGGCTGGTTCCATACGGGCGACGTCGGCGCACTGGATGACGACGGATTCCTGACCATCACCGGACGGAAAAAAGACCTGCTGGTCACGGCGGGCGGCAAGAACGTTGCGCCCGGACCGCTGGAGGAAAAGATCCGGGAACACCGGCTGGTCTCGCAGGTCGTCGTTGTTGGTGAAGGACGCCCGTTCGTGGGCGCACTGGTCACGCTGGACGAGGAAGCCCTGGCTGTGTGGACCCGCGAGCAGGGACACGGCCCCGAAACGGGTCCGGCAGCGGAGAATCCCTTGGTGCAGGCCCAGGTGCAGGAGGCTGTGGATGCAGCCAACGCAACAGTCTCCCGTGCCGAGCAAATCCGCCGTTTCACCGTCCTCCCCCACGACTTCTCCCCCGAAACCGGACATGTCACCCCAACTTTGAAACTCCGGCGGCAGGCAGTTATTGCCGATTATTCGGCCGAAGTCGACAAGTTGTACGCCAAGTAACCCGCCACCGAAAGAGGGCAGAAACGGGGCTCTTTTGGGGCCTGGAACGAGCTTTTTCTGTCCTGCCCTCTCGATGGGAAAGGAAGAAGGGAGGTCCGCCCCGATGGGCGGACCTCCCTTCTTACGTGGTGTCGAGGGGCCGTTAGAGGGCCTCGAGGGAGTCCAGGTACTGCCGGCGGGCCGCCTCACGGGCCAAGCGGGACCGTTCACGCCGGCGTTTCGTGGGCCAGGTGAAGATCAGGACGAGCACACTGGCCAGGAGCACGATGCCCGCGACCGCCCCGGCCGAATCCATCCAGAACTGGGAGGGGAAGAGCCGGATCAGGGTGTCGTCGAGCCGGAACGTCCAGTTGCCCTGCGCGAAGAAGATCGAGTGGACCTGTGTAAAGAACTGTTCCCAAGCCAGCACGGCGGCGACCAGCAGGCCGGCAATCAGGGCAAGCGTTGCCACTGATCCGGCAAACAGGGCGCGCCGGATGCCTCCCGGGCAGCGACGGGCAAGGTAGATTCCGCCCGCGATGCTCAGCAGCGCCATGCCCAGAGCGGTCAGGAAGGCTATGCCCAGCACGGCCTTGACGTCCGCCATGTGTGAAACCTCGGAAGCCAGGTACAGGGGATCGCCGTCGGGCGTGACCAGGTCGCCCAGATAGCGCGGCGAGGCAAAATTCAGCAGGTAGTCAACGGCGTAGGAACCGTACGTCATGCGGTCGTCGGCAGTGAACCCGAAGCTGTCGGCAGGGAACCCGGGACGGTAGTACTCGATCCACAGGAACACCGGGGTGGCAACAGCGCGGATGGCGGCTGCCAGCAGCATGACCGGGAAGAAAACAGCAATCATCACCTGGATGATGCGGGCAAGGACAGGCTTAGGGGTTGCAGCCCGTTCGCGTTCCTCGGACCGGCGCAGGGCTTCTTCGTCCTGGACGCTCTCGTCAACGTCGTCCTGCCCGGCATTCCGATCAGTCTCCAGGTCCGCGTCACGGTCTGTGTCCTGGTCCAAACTTTTGCTGCCGGATGCGTACCAGGGCCCGCGGTCAGCGTCGGTGCTGTCTGCTGCGGCATCGCCGTCCAGGTTCCGGCTGGTATTAGTGTCCGGATCCCGGCCTGCATCAGCGTCCCGGCCAGCGTCAGCATCACGGCCTGCAGCCGCTGCAGCCGCGGGGCCCACGTTTTGAGCGGGATTAGCCGCGTTCTCGGCCGCTTCCGTAGTCTCAGCGTTCCCGGCCTTCCCGGCGTTCCGGTTCAGGTTGGGCATGGTGCTGGCTGCGCGCATCGGCAGGGTGCTGCGCTGGGCCAGGGAGGGATGTCCGCCAGGAACAGCATCGGTTTCAGCGGCAGTACGGCGGCCCACAGGCGGCACCGGGTGCTCCGTGTCAGCATTAATTGCCGAGGCTGCCTCGCTCTGCTCATGTACGGCAGCTGCCGGCGCCGCCTCCACGCCGGACGGTCCGGAGGCTGCCAGGCCGGCGGCAGAATCTTCTGGTTCGGAATCTACTGGCTCGGCGCCAGCCGGCCAGGAGCCTGCCAGACCGGCGAATTCCGCCTCCCAGGCATCGTGTTCCGCGGGAATGGGATCTGCCGGGCGGGCAGTGTCCCGGCGCCCGGCTGCGTGGCTGCCGCTGACGATCGTCTCGCTGGCATCGCTAAGGCCGGCTTCCTTCCCCGCAGGGGCCTCACCGGCTGGCGCGGGTTCCGTAGTGGGGTCTTGGTCCTGGCTTGCCACTGCTTCGTCTCTCATCCCAATCCTGTATGAAGTCACCGGTGGTGGGGGTTCCGGTTCCGTCCTTCTTAGACACTACCGGGGTCTGACCCGGGATTTCGGGTGCCACCCCGAATCGCTGCCGCCCGCTTTTGTGCAGGAGGCTGCCGGGGCGTCAGGCGGCACGGACCGAGGCTTCACCCGCGTCACGGGAGAGCAGGTCCCCCCGGTGCCCGGCTTGATAGGCCCGTCTACCCAGTACCAGTGTGTAGGCCCAGTAGGCGGCGAGCACCAGCGCTCCTATCCCTATCCGCAGCCACGTGGGCAGGTCGCTGGGCGTAACAAAACCCTCCACGAGTCCGGAGATGAAGAGAACCACCACCAAGCCCAGGGCTACGGTCATCAAGGACCGGCCCTCCTGTGCCAGGGCGGTAACCCGGGTCCTTGGCCCCGGGGCAACCAGGGCCCAGAAAATCCGCAGGCCTGCGGCCGCTGCCACGAAGATCGCGGTCAGCTCCATGAATCCGTGCGGCAGGATGTAGCCGAAGAACGTATCGAGCTCCCCGAACGACGCCATCGTCCCGGCCGCGGTACCGACCCCGATGGCGTTCTGGTAGATGATGTAGGGCCCCCAGATCCCGGTGACCCCGAAAGCGACAGCCTGCAGCGCAATCCATGCGTTGTTGGTCCACACCATCCCTGCGAACGAGGCCGCTGGGTTCTCCGAGTAGTAGTTCGCGAAATCTGACTCCACATAGCGGCGGAGTTCGGCGTCCGTACCCATGGCGGCGAGCACTCCGGGAGTGTTCGCGACCCAGTGCCCAGCCAACCAGGCCACCACGATAAAGAGCACTCCGATCACCACCGTCAGCCAGCGGACGCGATAGAAGGCAGCCGGCAGCGAATAGACGAAGAAGCCGGCAACGTCTTCCAGGAAGTTTGACCGGGCACCGGTGAACCGGGTCCGGGCCCGGGAGAGCCGCATGGACAGCGCGGCGGAATGGGTACCTTCGGGTGCGGTGGACCGGATCACCGAGAGGTGCGTCGAGGCGCGCTGGTAGAGCAGCAGCAGTTCGTCGGCTTCTTCCCCGGTGAGCCGGCGCCGCGCGGTGAGTTCGTCAAGCCGCTGCCAGTCTTCCCGGTGCACGGCGGCGAAGGCTTCCATGTCCACGCCTCCACCCTAGCGGGCACCGGACCCGCCCGCTTCACGGCCACGCGGGGCTGCCAGGCTGGGGCGTCCATCCCCCGAAACTTTCTCCCCGCCGGTCCGCACCGCATGGGTAGAGTGGGATCCGACGAGCAGGAGCCCGCGGGGAACCCGGCGGAGAAGACATGGGGAAAGCATGAGGCTGGTATGAGCACGGTCGTGACCGGTGAGGCCGTTGTCCTGGAACTCCGCGCGGCGTCATTCGCGGCCCGCGCCCTGAGCACGATCATCGACATTGTGGCCCAGCTCCTGCTGCTCTTCCTGATCTTTTTCCTGGTCGGCAACACGTTGGATGGCTCGCTTGACCCGGCACTGACCCGCACCCTGCTGCTGGCCGCCGTCGTGCTGGTAATTGTGGCGGTCCCCGTGACCGTCGAGACCCTCACCCGCGGAAAATCGCTGGGCAGGTTGGTCATGGGCCTGCGGATCGTGCGTGACGACGGCGGCGCGGTGCGCTTCCGGCAGGCGTTCACGCGCGGGATCCTGGCTGTCCTGGAAATCTATATGCTGGCCGGTTCCCTGGCCTTCGTCACGGCGGTCTTTAATGAGAAATCCAAGCGCCTCGGCGACATGCTCGCCGGCACCTATGCACTGCGGGAGCGGGTGAAGGCTCCGCCGCCTCCCGTGGTTGTGATGCCCATGGAACTGGCCCCCTGGGCTTCGCTGGCGGACATTGGCCGCCTGCCGGACCCGTTGTCCCGGCGGGCGTCCCGGTTCCTGGCGCAGGCTGAACGGATGACGCCCCCAGCACGCACGGAGCTGGGCGTCTCGCTGGCCACCGAGGTCTCGGCCTTCGTCTCCCCACCTCCCCCGCCCGGCACCGTCCCTGAATCGTATTTGCGTGCGGTGATGGCGCAGCGGCGGGACCGTGATTTCGCCCGGCTCAGCGCGCAGCGCCGCCGCACGGGGCAGATCGGTGAGCGCCTGCACCGGCTGCCGTTCGAAAACCGTTAAACGGCAACCGGCGGCGCCGCAGGAAAATCCGCGGTGCCGCCGGCTTGTGCTTGAACGCTTAGTAGCGGTAGTGGTCCGGCTTGTACGGACCGGCCACGTCCACGCCCAGGTATTCGGCCTGGCTCTTGCTCAGTTCGCTGAGCTCGACGCCGAGCGCCGCCAGGTGCAGGCGGGCCACCTTCTCGTCGAGGATCTTGGGCAGGACGTAGACCTCGTTGGCGTACTCGGGGGTGCCGTCGTCCTTCGCCTGGCCAAACTTGGTGAACAGCTCAATCTGGGCGATCGTCTGGTTGGCGAAGGAATTCGACATCACGAAGGACGGGTGTCCGGTCGCGTTGCCCAGGTTCAGGAGGCGGCCTTCGGAGAGCACGATGATGCTGCGCTGCGCCTCGGTGCCCTCATCAAAGATCCATTCGTGGACCTGCGGCTTGATCTCCACCTTGCGGATTCCCGGGACGCGTGCCAGCCCGGCCATATCGATCTCATTGTCGAAGTGGCCCACGTTGCCGACGATTGCCTGGTGCTTCATCGCCGACATGTGGGACGCCATGATGATGTCCTTGTTACCGGTGGTGGTGATGAAAATGTCGCCCTGTCCAAGCACGGACTCCAGGCGAGCCACCTGGTAGCCGTCCATGGCTGCCTGCAGGGCGCAGATCGGGTCGATCTCGGTGACGATGACGCGGGCACCCTGGCCGCGAAGGGCCTCGGCCGCGCCCTTGCCGACGTCACCGTAACCGCACACGACGGCGACCTTGCCGCCGATCAGGGTATCCGTGGCCCGGTTCAGTCCGTCCGGCAGGGAATGCCGGACGCCGTACTTATTGTCGAACTTCGACTTGGTCACGGAATCGTTGACGTTGATGGCCGGGAACAGCAGCTTGCCCTCGGCAGCGAGCTGGTAGAGGCGGAGTACACCGGTGGTGGTTTCTTCCGTGACACCGCGGATGCCCTTGGCAATTTCGGTCCACTTCCCCGGTGCCTCGGCGAGCGAGCGTCGCAGGGTGTCCAGGATGATGGTGTACTCAAACGAATAGTCCGGATCGTCCTCCGACGGATTGGCCGGCACGGCGCCGGCTGCTTCGAACTCAACGCCCTTGTGCAGCAGCATTGTCGCGTCGCCGCCGTCGTCCAGGATCATGTTCGGTCCGCCGGATCCTTCCGGCCAGGTGAGGATCTGCTCGGCGGTCCACCAATATTCCTCGAGCGACTCGTTCTTCCAGGCGAAGACGGGGACGCCCTGCGGGTTTTCCGGCGTACCCCGGCCCACCACAACGGCGGCAGCGGCCTCGTCCTGGGTGGAGAAAATATTGCAGGAGGCCCAGCGGACCTCGGCACCCAGGGCGGTGAGGGTCTCGATCAGCACGGCCGTCTGGACCGTCATATGGAGGGAACCGGCGATCCGGGCTCCCGCCAGCGGCTGGCTCGCACCGAACTCGCGCCGCAGGGACATCAGCCCGGGCATCTCGTGTTCGGCCAGCCGGATCTGGTGGCGGCCGGCTTCGGCCAGGGACAGGTCAGCTACTTTGAAGTCGATGCTCACGGGTGGAGTTCCTCAGTTTCTGCTGGTGTTTTCGGCTGCCGGAGTGTCAGCAGCCGCCGGCACCAGCAGGACGGGAATGCCCTCTTCGAGGCGGTAGCGGACGGGCTGTCCATCGGGGCCCGGCGCGGTGGAAACAAGGTCGTCGCCGGCTTGTTTCAGCGGCGAATGCGTCTGCGGACAGCGCAGGACGTCCAGAAGATCGGCGGTCAGGTTAGCCATGAATACAGCACTTCCTAGCGAAACGGTTGATAATGCCCCGGCCGCGGTTCGTCCCCCGGCTGATGGTTCCAGCCTATAGCTTACGGACATAGGCGGTACGGCTGGCTTTGTTTACCTTTATGTAGCGGTGGGCCAGCCCTGGTGAAGCGTGGTTAGCTCGGTTAGCTTTGTTCGCGGACTTCTTCGCGGAGGATACGAAGGTGGGAACGGCGGCCGCCGGTGAAATCAACAGGTGGTTCCAGCGCATGCTTGCCGCTGCGCCGGGCAGATGGGTCCTCTGTGGCCGGCTCCTCTACCTCGGCTTCGCGGACTGCGTCCACCAGCGCGGAGAGTTCGTCCGGTCCCGGGGTGCGGGGCTGTTCGCCGAACTCAAGCCGAAGGACTTCCCAGCCGCGCGGGGCGGTGAGGCGCTGCGCGTGCAGTTCGCAGAGGTCATAGCAGTGCGGTTCGGCATAAGTGGCCAGCGGCCCCAGCACGGCAGTGGAATCCGCATACACGTACGTCAAAGTAGCGACGGCGGCCTGCCGGCACGCTGAACGTGAACAAAGACGTAAGGATCCCACGGAGGAACACTTTACCCTTGCGCCTGCCACCAGCCAGCCGCCACGCCGCACCGCCGTCGTTACGCCGCTGCGGAACGGGTGCGCGGCGGTCTCCCCGGCTAGCACACTGCAGACTAGAGTGGGCTGTATGCCTCCAGGATCTTCCTATCGGATAAGGCTCGACGGCGGATCCGGCGCAGGAGCTCCGGATCCGGTTCCTGCGCGCCCTTTCCACCGGCGCCGGCGCAACCGCCACGGGCGCGGCCTGCGGGGCGAGCTGCTTCCCGCGCACCTTGCCGGTTCCCGCACCCGGGCGGAGCGTTTCGACGAGTGGGTGATGGAGTCCGCCCAGCGGCTCGAACGCCTCTGGGGTGAAGACATCCTCTCCTACCAGTTTGTGGTGCAGGAAATACCGGACGGACTCGAAGAGCTGGTCCGGAAGGGCGGCGCGATCCCGCTGGCGGCCGCGGCTCCGGGCAAGGGCCCGAAACCCCCGGCCATTACTGTTTACCGGCGGCCGGTTGAGTCGACGGCTCGCGGACTCGTCCCGGTCAGCGAACTGATCCACGACGTTGTGGTGGAGCAGCTTGCCTCACTCAAGGGCATGGATCCGGAGGCGATTGATCCCACGTACGGCCGGTTCCGCCCGCTCTAGGAACGCCTACAGCAGCTTCAGTACCCGATACCGACCTGGGCGGTCCGGCTGCCCGTACTGCCTTCCGGCAGCGGCAGGACCGAGATGCCGGGCCCGTCCTCGGTGACCAGCTGCGCGCCGTACACGGCATCGCCCACCGCTGTCACAAGGACACCGGCCACGCTTCCGGTTCCGATGTCCGAAGGATTCAGGGTCAGTGTGCGTCCGGCGGGTATTGCCACGACTTTCTCCTGCTGCGGGGTCCCGTCCGTGCCGATGGCGCGGAGCCTGACTTCTGCGGCGCCGTCGGGGGCCGTGAACACCAGCGAGGATTTCCCGCCCGGAACGGCAACCGCCAGATGTTCGCTGCCCAGCCGTGAGTCGGCCGGTGCGACGGCAAGTTCCACCCGTTTGTCGGGTTCGGTGCCGCGGCTGAATACCGCCGAGGCTGTGACGGCCACGTCAGCGGAGAGGTCCAGGGAATAGGTGCCTTCGGGGAGGTCGACGAGCGGGATCTTACCCACCGTGCCGGCCGGCACGCTGAAGACTCCGCCGCCGGGAATCTGTGCTTCGCCGTCGGGTCCGAAGACCCGCAGGTGCACCGCGGCGTCGGAGGTCCCCGGAACGGCCACGTTCAGCACGGGCGCCACGGAGGCGTGGCCTTCCTGTTCGGCCAGCTTGCGGATAGTTCCGGGTGACTGGAGGGCGACGCCGGTGATCACCTGCCGCGGAGAAGGAGCGGCCGTTGGTTCGATGATTTCCACACCGCCGGGTGTAAGTCCGCGGAGGATGCTCTGCTCGATGACCGCGGTGACCGGCCCGCCTGAGCTGCGGACACGGACTGCCGCGGCGTCTTCGTTGGCGGCCAGGCCGGCAAGGATGATGGAACGGGTTTCGCCCGGCGCGACGACGATGCCGCGGCTGCCGCCGGATTCTATCCGCCCCGCGGAACCATGCAGGTCCAGGTCGACTGTTGCCGGCGTTACCGACGGGTTGGAGAGCCGCAGTACGGCGGTGGCGCCCACGGTGGTTCGTGCTCCGAGGAGCCACATGTCGTTGCCCGGTGTCTGGCAGTTTGCGGCGGCCACGCCGGCCAGGTCTCCGTCCTTGGCGGTATATCCCAGAACGGCGTTCGCTGTTGACTGCACGTTCCCGCTGGGCTCGGCCTCCAGCGCCGTGACGGTGCCCACCGACTGGTTTGAGAGCACACCGGCAAGCCGCGCCCCGGCCAGCGGAACCTCTTCACTTGCCTTGATACCGGCCACAGGTTTTCCACCGTCCAGCTCGCTAAGTTCAGCGGGCGGCAGGGCTGCGCCCGGTGCACCCAGGACCACGGAGCTGACCGCGGTGGCGGCCGACTCCGAGACGGGGCTGTACTCCGCGTCGGTCCCGGAGACATTCCCGGCCAGCAACCGCAGCGGCTGGGGGCAGACCGCTGTCAGCGCTCCGGCCGGAACCTGGGTTGCCGGCGGCTGGACAGCGATGCCGGATCCGGCTGGAGCAGCCACGGCTCCCGCGGTAATAAGCGCACCGGCCGCTGCCAGGAGCACAACGCCGGCGGAGACTGAATAGGCCGTCTTGCGGCGGCTGCGGGATCGGGCCGCGGACCGGGTGTTGTCGCCGGGACGCTCCATCAGCGGACTCCTTCGCGTGAATTCTTCGCGGATGTTTCCTCGGAGCCGTCTGTCTTCGTGGAATCGTCTGTGGACCT